>JAFQYK010000067.1 GCA_017406485.1 Clostridia bacterium | reverse complement strand
GGCCACTTGTAGCCGAGCCTGTAGAGTACGTTCTTGGTAAAGCGGTTGTCAGAGCCTATGGCGATTGCCGCATTTTCGTTGTTGGTGTCGTATGCGACAAGGCCAAGAACCGCATCAGCCATTTTCTCATCCTTAGTTGCTTCGGAAAGTGCCTTTGAGAACGTATCAGCGTCCACAATCTCAATATTAAATCCGTAATCCTTCATTGCGTATATAACATCGGCCATATTTATGATATGGTCGTTGTACACGTGGAATACGCTGAACTCACTGTCGCTTGCGCAAAGCGCCAGTATCGCAGAGGCGGTTGAATCAATCGGCGAGAACTCCGCAGGCGCTTCAAGCGCTTCAATCGGGAACACGCCTATCTGCTTATACGCCCTTAGGGAGCGCATAAAGCCGTTTGTGACAAAGTTTATCTGGAACTCGCCGTCACTGAGTCTTGACATCAGGTTGCCGACTCTCATAATTCTGCCGTCCAGCCCCCTGTTTGCTCTTGCTTCAAGTATCGCTCTTTCGGCAAGGAACTTTGTGCGGACATAGTCGTTGTCAAGGTTCTGTCCGAAATACAGCTCGTTTTCGTGGATAAGACGTTCCGCATCCTCTATTCCGCCCTCGCCCGCAACTGACGTGGTGGAGATTTGCACAAGCTTCTTGCCGCTCTCTACGCATATGTCAATCAAATTCTTAACACCGCCGACATTTACACGGTCTAAAATATCATCGTTTACAAAGTGCTTTACGCACGCCGCACAGTTTATAACCGTTCCGGCGTCCGTTGATTTGACTGCTTCAAGCGTTTCCTTTTCTGTTATATCTCCTTCAATGCAAATTATCCTGTCGCCGAAATACTCGTCAAAGGTTGACTCGAAGTAGTACATAAGCATATTCTTCATACGCTTCTCACACGTTTCGTGCATACCTCGTCTTATAAGACAATATACCTTGCCGCTGTAATGATCAAGGAAAGCCTTTAAAACGTGCACACCCAAAAAGCCTGTCGCACCGGTCAGGACTATGTTACCCAGCCCGGTTGGCTTTACCTCGTCTACCCTGTCAAATATGTTGTTTTTAAGAACGTTATTTACCTCGGCATAGTCGTATTCCGTGGGTTTTACCTTACCCTCGTTCACCTTTGTTTCACCGCCTATAAATGCGGCAAGCGAGCGCGGTTCAGGGTTGTCAAATACGTCCTTATAAACTATGTTATAGCCCTTTGTGAGCGCGTACATTACTACCTTTGTTGCGCTCAGGGATGTGCCGCCTATCTCAAAGAAATTGTCTGTCGCGCCCACCCTGTCAAGGCTTAATATATCAGCAAACTTGTCGCAAAGCTCTTTTTCAAGCTCAGTTTCCGGCGCGATGTATTCACGTTCCGCGCTCTTGAATTCGATTTCGGGGAGCTGCTTTTTGTCAATCTTGCCGTTTACGGTGAGCGGCATTTCATCAAGCTGCATCATTGCCGAAGGCACCATATAGGCGGTCAGCTTTGACTTCATAAATTCCGAAAGCTCCGCAATATCTATCGGTTTTTCCGCCGTGAAGAAGCCCGCAAGATAGTCCTCGGAGCCGTTGTTTCGTACCACGACCTTACTTGTAAGAACTCCGTCAAACTCGTTCATTACGTTCTCTATCTCGTCAAGCTCAACGCGCAGTCCTCTTAGCTTTACCTGATTATCAAGCCTGCCGAAGAACTCTATTTCACCGTTTACGTTATACCTCACAAGGTCGCCGCTCCGGTATGCTCTTTCACCGCCGAACTCAAAGAATACCTCCTTTGTCTTTTCCGGCAGATTCATATAGCCGCGGCCCACTCCCTTGCCGCAGATAACAAGCTCGCCGCTTACACCCGCCGGCAGTACGTGTCCCTGCTTGTCCATAACATACGCCTTAACATTTGCGGCAGGCTTACCGATGGTAATGTTCTCACTGCTTGTTATAATCTTTGAAATACAGCTTATGGTCGTTTCCGTAGGGCCGTAGCCGTTTATTATTACCGTGTCGGGGTTTATACCGTGCAGCTTGTCATAGAGAACGCCGGGGAACGCCTCCGCGCCGAGGTCAAACGCCTTTATGTGCTTTAACGCCTGTTTTACCTCGGGAATATCGACTATGTTCATAATAAATGAAGGTGTGGCGCACATTACCGACGCGTTGTTATTGTTTATAAGGTCGCAGAGCATAAGCGGATTATGTATCTCGTCATCATTCGCCATACAAGCCGTCATACCGTTACAGAGCGGTATAAAGCTCTCCATTATTGACACGTCAAATGAGATTGCCGCTATACCGAGCATTACCCCGCCCGGATATACAAGGTTTTTCGTTTCGTCATTCTTATCGTTGGCATCCACAAAATTACAGAGATTGCCGTGTTCGATCATAACACCCTTCGGCTTGCCTGTCGAGCCCGAGGTGTATATGCAGTACGCCAGTGATGACGCAGGTATTTCGAGATTTAGGTTGCTGTCATTTTCGTGCTTTATAAGGCTCTCAACTGTCAGCACCTTATACCGTTTATCTTCCGAAAACAGTTCCGGCCTTTCCGCCTTTATCTTTTCGGTCGTTATGACAAACGGACAATTTGCGTCTGTAAGACAGAAATCTATTCTTTCATCCGGATACTCGCTCGCCATCGGCAAAAATGCGCCGCCGGCCTTTAAGATACCGTATTCGCAGATGTAAACCTCTTTCGTTCTGTCAAGGACTATGCCGACCACGTTTTCCGTGTTAAGTCCTAAATCTCTAAGGCTGTGCGCAAGACGGTTTGCAAGGCTGTTTAGCTCGCCGTAGGTAAGCTGTTCGCCGTTTGCGATAACCGCTGTCATATCGGGATGGCCGGATACGTGATTTTCAAACAGCTTATTTACACTTACAAGCTCAACCTGTATATCGGTTTCGTTGAAGCTCCCGGCTGTTTCCAATTCCTTTTGCGATGTTATATTAACATCGCCGAGCGTAACTGCAGTGAGCATACTCTTTGCCGCGGTTGCAAGAATATCTGTGTAGCGTTCTATGTATTCCCTGCTGTACTTATTTGCGCGGTACTCGGTGTCAAAGCGGTACGCGCCATCCTCGACCCATACATCGGTTGAAATGTCCGACTTAGACACTTTGAGCTCTGCCGTTTGCGATACAGCCTCTCTGCCGTCTATCACATTGCCGCCGAAGCCCTCGCCCTGGTAGACAAGCATATAGTCGGCGCTCAGGTTATACGCACGGCTTATCTTTGCAAAAGAATAGAGGTCGTTTGACATATTTGATATGATTTGCTTTCCGATTTCGCGAACATATTCGGATGTTGTTTTCGTCATCTCCGGGAAACAGCGAAGCGGAAGCGTTTTGACAAACATACCGAACGCGTTTTCAGTGTCGGGGTCGCTTCTGCCATTGTATACGGTTGTAAGGCAAACATCGTCGCTGTAGCCGTACTTTGCAAGCACAAGGCCTGCCGCCGCAAGGAAGAACGCGTTTGGTGTAACTCCGTTTTGGTCACAGAAGTCCTTTACCTCGTCCGCTTTTAACTCACTTCGTAAAATACGCTCAAATCCTGCCGATTCCGTTTCCTCTGACTTGTCACCGTCGGGTACGGCGCAGCCTGATGAACCTTTTAAAAGAGAATCATAATAAGACTTCGCCTCAGTGAATTCTGATGACTTTAACAGCTTCTGCTCCTTTTTCGAGAAAGTAAATATTGACTTGGCTTCACTTTCTATTTCCCTGCCTGCAAGGACAGTGTTAAGGTCGTTTAAAAATATTCCGAGCGAGGTTCCGTCAAACATTATGTGGTGGAAGTCTATCATAAGATACAGATATTTGTCCGTTTCATAAACGGTAATTCTGTAGAGTGTATCTGCAAAGTCAAACGGGCGTGAAAAGGTCTTCCAATACGCGTCACGCTCTCCCTCGCTCCCCTTTATAATCTCTACCGCCGCTTCTCTTTCACTGTGCGGTATCATAAACACATCGCCGTTTTCATCGGGTTCAACGGTACACTTCACCGCGCCGTGCGCGTCAATTACCTTTATAATCGCATCTCTTAATCTTTCCGCGCCTGTCGCTGTGTCAAGCCTGTAGGAGTACGGAATGTTGTATATAGTGCTGTCGGGGTTTAGCATACACTCCGAATAAATACCAAACTGCGTTTCGGTAAGCGGATATTTGCTGTCAGTCGTTTCCTCTGCGGTTTCTTCCTCCGTTACATCACGCGTAAACAGCTCGTCTACAATAGCGTTTTCAATATCAAGAAGGCTGTAGCCGCCGAGAATTTTCTTTACGGCAAGACCTACGCCGAGCTGTTTTTCCATATGCGTCACGAACGAAATCGCGCTAAGCGATGTAAGACCTATATTGACAAGCGGCGCGGACACATCGTTTATTTTAAGTCCTGCTGCGCTTTCTGCTATGGACGCAAGCTTTTCTTCAAGTTTGGTCATAGGTCTGTCAGAAGCGGCGTTTTCCTCTTCTGACGGTGAAAAGTCGGGCTTTGGAAGCGCGCGCTTGTTTACCTTGAGGTTTTGGTTATACGGTATAGCGTCAATCTGCATTGTGACAGCCGGTACCATATACGGCGGTTTTTCCGCGCGGATAAAATCGTTCATTTTTTCAATGTCTATCTTTTCATCCGAGCAAATATACGCCGCGATATATTTGCCGCCGGCGGGGTTGTCGTATGCGGCAACAGTTGCGTCGGTTATGCCTTCGTAGCGGCGGATAACCTCCTCAACCTCGGTAAGCTCAATACGGAAGCCGCGGATTTTAACCTGCGCGTCACGCCGGCCTATGAACTGAATATTGCCGTCGTTAAGGTAACGCACAACATCACCCGTATGGTAAACTCTTGAATATTTTTCATCATCGCAGAACGGGTTTACGGTAAATACCTCAGCCGTCTTTTCTGGACGGTTTAAGTAACCGCGCGAAACCTGCGGGCCTGCAATCCACAATTCGCCCGCCGCGCCCGGCGGCAGGAGTCTGCCGTTTTTATCGACAACATACAGCTTTACATTGTCGGTAGCCTTGCCTATCGGAATATCCTTGTACTTTTTGTCAACCTTAAAAATGGTTATGAATATCGTACACTCCGTCGGGCCGTAGCAGTTGTAAAGCGCATAGTCCGGAACGTCTAAGGGTACAAGTTTTTCGCCGCCTACGGACAGCTCTGTAAGCGTCTTTGTACCGTCGAGCAGGGCAAACTGTCTGCCAAGCTGTGTTGTCATAAACGAGTGGGTTATGCCGTTTTCGTTAAAGTAATTCTGAATTCCCAAAATGTCAAGGCGCATTTCCTCGGGGATTATGTACAGTGTGCCGCCTGCCGTAAAGGTCGGGTACATATCCAGCATACACGCGTCAAAGCCGAAGCTGGCGTATGCCGCAGCCTT
>JAFQYK010000559.1 GCA_017406485.1 Clostridia bacterium | reverse complement strand
ACTTGACGAGCCGGCTATACTTATCACAGACAAGAAGATTTCAAACATACAGGAAATTCTGCCGCTTTTGGAGCAGGTAATGCAGGCGGGCAAGAAGATGGTTATAATCGCGGAGGATGTTGAGGGCGAGGCTCTTTCAACACTTATTGTAAACAAGCTCCGCGGAACGTTCGTATGCGTACCTGTTAAGGCGCCGGGCTTTGGCGACAGGCGTAAGGAAATGCTTCAGGATATAGCAATACTGACAGGCGGTCAGGTTATAAGCGAGGAGCTTGGTCTTGAACTCAAGGACACGCAGCTTTCACAGCTCGGAACCGCGAGACAGGTTAAAATTCAGAAGGAAAACACAATCATCGTAGACGGCGCAGGCAACAAGGAAGCAATAGCTGACAGAGTGGCTCAGATAAGACGCGAGCTTGAAGCGTCAACATCAGAGTTTGACAAGGAAAAGTTACAGGAAAGACTTGCTAAACTCGCCGGTGGTGTTGCAGTTGTTAAGGTCGGCGCGGCTACTGAAACAGAAATGAAGGAAATGAAGCTCCGCATTGAGGACGCTCTCGCTGCTACAAAGGCGGCTGTTGAGGAAGGTATAGTAGCCGGCGGCGGCACAAGCTATATTGACGCTATACCGGCTGTTGCAAAACTGCTTGACGAAACCGAGGGCGACGAAAAGACAGGCGTTCAGATAGTGTTAAAGGCACTTGAAGAACCGGCCTGGCAGATAGCAAAGAATGCAGGACTTGAGGGCAGCGTAATCGTTGACAAGGTTAAGTCAATCGAGGAGGGCAAGGGCTATAACGCTCTTACCGAGGAATATGTTGATATGCTGTCGAGCGGTATCGTTGACCCTGTAAAGGTAACGAGAAGCGCGCTTCAAAATGCGGCATCCGTTGCGGCTATGGTACTCACCACGGAAAGCCTTGTAACAGACATCCCCGAACCGCCGGCAGCACCGGCGATGGACCCATCAATGGGCGGAATGTACTAATTTAAGACAAACAAAAATCTGCGGAAAATTTCCGCAGATTTTTTTGTACTATAAACTATTTAATTTTTTTACATTCCAAATAAAATCTCTTGTCCTGCGCTTCTCCCATTGAGAACGTCTTGCGGGGGAGTGAACCGTCCTTTATGACGGTCAGGAACAGGTCGTTTTTCTCCATAGCATCAACCATAAAGCCTATGGTATTCGGTTCCTTCGCAAGGCTTCTGACAACATCGTTACCGTGGATATAGTCAATTCTTCCGCCGTTTTCGGCAAGGTACTTGTCAAGGAAGTTTTGCAGCGAGCCGACGGGGAGATTGGAAGAAGGATTTTTTATATAAACGCTGCCCTCTCTTCCATTTACTACGTAATCGACTCTCTGACCGCCGTTGTCCGTGTCCGAGGTTTCGTAATATGCCTTAAACGCTTCAAGCAGCTTCTCGCCGTCTACATCAAATATCACACGCTGTATCGGCTCAAATTCAAGCGCATCATCGTGAATATTCATAACCTCCACAAGCGCATAACGCTCGGGGTGGTTTTCCTTTTCTTTATCCGAAAGCGTCTTTTTAATTTCCTCCCAGCACGATTTTGCTGTTGCTAATGAGTGGTTTCCGTCGCCTGCCGCGAACATCAGAACACCCTTATCCTTGACATTGTACTTTTCCTCAAACGCCGCCTTATCGCCGAGCTTTTCTATTTCGCCTAAAATTTCCTGCTTAACAACCTCGTCAACAAGATACCCCTTTAAATGTCCGCCGTTTTTCATAAGGTCAAAATCGTAAAGCCTTTCAAAACGCTCTGTTTTTTCTGCAAGCGGCTCTATAATTGACTTCGTTCTGTCGTCAATGAGCATAATAATGTGCGGAAGCTCCAAAGGCGCACCGCGGCGTACTCTTTGGCGCGGCGGTATGCGTTCTATGATAGTGCCCTCGGTTGCGCGTATCATTGACTGCGAGCCCTTGGAAAAATCGTACTCGTCAAGGTCGAGCATACCGATTATGCCTTTGCGTGTTCTGCCGTCCGACTGGGTGCGCTCGGTGTAAATTATTGAGTCAAGCGTTTCAAGAAACAAGCCGTCATCGAGATAACGCTGCATTGTTTCGTTTATATTTTTAATCCTGTTTTCGCTGTTTTCCTCCTCAAGATAAACCTCGGGATAAATAATATTGAGCGTTGAGGGATTACCGCCAACGATATTTTTTACATCCTCCCAATACTCCGGCTCCGATGTGTACTGGTCGCACGCAACCACGCTCCACTTTGTAAAATCAACATTCTGCGGAATTAAAATATCCGCCGCTTTAAACACTGCCATTTTAAAACTCCTTTACTCTCTTATTATATCCACGAACACACAGTCCGTTGCTTTTTGCAAGTCCGAGGGCGAAAGCACAAGCGTTGTGCCGCACCGTCCGCCGCTTACGGCTATCTCATTAAGCGCTTCGGCTGACGCGTGTACATACGTGGGGTATTTCTTTTTCATACCGATAGGCGAAACACCGCCGCGTATATAGCCTGTAAGTCCCAAAAGCTCCTTAACGTGTATCATTTCCGCGCGCTTGTTGCCGGAAACCTTCGCCGCTTTTTTGAGGTCTACCTCGTCTGCAACAGGTATGCACATTACAAATATCCCCGTCTTATCGCCGCGCGCGACAAGCGTTTTGAACGACATCTCCGGCGGCATACCGGTCATTTCCGCAATCGTCTCACCAAAGTGGTCGCCGACTGCTTCGGCTTCGTATTCTATTGTATCGAATTTAATTTTAGCCGCCGTCAGCATACGCATTGCATTGGTGACGGTCTTTTTCTCTTTCGCCATTATTTTAACTCCACTATCGTTACACCGTCCTCGCCCTCGCCGAACCTGCCGCGTCTGTACGAGGTAACATAACGGTGCTTTCTCAGATTTTCCTGTATACCCTTGCGTAAAATTCCGGTACCCTTGCCGTGAATAATGCTGACAGGGGAGATACCTGCAAGGTAACAGTCGTCAAGGAATTTCTCAACGTTCATCCAGGCTTCGTCCAGCGTCTGACCTCTCACGTCAACCTCGGTTGAAACATTCTTTGACTTTGACTCGAATGCGCGCGTGCTTCGTGCGTATTTGTCGGCTAATTCCTTTGTATTACTCTGCTCCGCCTTTTTGAGGTTCGTTATATGCACGTCCATTTTTATTATACCTGCCTGAACGCGCACATTGCCGTTTTTGTCGGGCTCCTTTAGAACGGTAGCCTCCTGGTTCATATCAACTATTTTCACAAGCGTACCCGGCTTTAAATCCTTTGGCGGCTCTGCATACGTCTTTTTCGGCTTTGCCGCGCGCGCCATTTGCGCGTCTATGCTGTCCTCGCGTTTATTTAGCTTTTCGCGCATTTTAGCGGTCTTTTTATCAAACGTGCCTGTTGTAATGCCCTTTTGACGCATTTTTTCAAGGTCGCGGATAATCGCGTTCGCTTCGTCCTTAGCGTCCATAACAAGGATTTTCGCCTCGCGCCGCGCTTCGTCCAAAATACGCGACTTGCTCTCCTTGACCTTTATCCGTTCCGCTTCAACCTGACGGCGCAAATCTTTAAGCTCGTTCTTCATTCTCCGTGCTTCGTCCGCATCCTGACGCGCTCTTGCGCGGTTTTGCTCAAGGTCGGTTATAACATCCTCAAACTTAATATCCTCGTCAGATAAAATATCATTCGCGCGGTCTATAACGCGCTCATCAAGTCCAAGCCTGCGCGAAATTGCAAACGCGTTTGACTTGCCGGGTACTCCTATAAGCAGCTTATACGTAGGCTGCAGCGTCGCAACGT
>JAFQYK010000558.1 GCA_017406485.1 Clostridia bacterium | reverse complement strand
AATTCCGTTCGGGGAATAAGAGCTATGTATAAAATGTATAGGATGAATTTTAAGTAAGGGAGATGATGCGAAAAATGAAAAAGTTTTTGATTGCAGTTATTTCGGCAATTTCACTTTTGCTTTTTTCGGGAATAGCAGCAAACGCAAACGGCGTTTTGCTTGAGTACGACGGAGGTACACACGAGTATACAGGCGAGTTTTACTCGCTTGTAGTAAAAAATCAGCTTATAAATCCGCCGCTTTCACCGATAATATTTAACGACCGCGCACTGGTTCCGGTTCGTGAAATTTTTGAAGAGGTCGGCGCGAAGGTTTCCTACGAGGGTGATACACAGACGATAAAGGTTGTCGGCGACAATACAGACATCAAGCTGAAAATTAACGATAACGTAGCGTATGTGAACGGCAAAAAGACAAAAATTCCCGATAATGTTGTGCCAAAGTTAATTTCAAAGGTTGGCGGCGAAACAAAGACGATGGTGCCGGTGAGATTTATAAGCGAGAATATAGGCCTTGATGTTGAATTCGACTCAGGTGACGGCGCAATCCTTATTGAATCGGACGACTATAAACTTGCCGACGAAAACCCAATCGTAACCCCTTATGAGGATACATATACGGCGCCCAATCAATTGCACGTTACAGACGTTTCATATGCAATTACAAGCACTAAAACAGCAAGAGTTACCGTAACGGCAGATAATTCCATAGACAGCTATGAGGATTTTGTGCTTTCGGATCCGGAAAGACTGGTCCTCGATATATACGGCGCGTCACTTCGGGGAGTAATTGAAAATCAGTCTGTAGGCGCGGCCGGTATTAAAATGATACGTACCGGTGACAATGGCGAAAGAGCGCGGATTGTGCTTGATATGGAAGGGCTGCAGACGTATAGCGTGTCACAGACAAGTGATAATGTTTTAGAGATTGTAACAGCCATTAAACTGCCTGAGGTTGCACCCAGCAACACTTCGAAAAACGAGACGTCGTATTCTCCGCATTCAAATGATGATAAGCTCATAATACTTGATGCGGGACACGGAGGCTCTGATAGCGGCGCGGTAGGAGAACTGAACGGTGAACCGCTTTACGAGAAGGACTTGACTCTGCAGATAACAAAGCGGGTACAGGGTATTCTTGAAAAGGCCGGCTACAACGTTTCTCTGACACGAACAGGCGACACTCTTCCGTCACTCACGGAAAGACCCGCGCAGGCTAACGAAGAAAATGCAGCGTTATTCATAAGCATACATATAAATTCCGTTGATGACAACCCGGAGGCAAGCGGTACAGAGGTATACTACGCAACCGAAAACAATGACGACGGCTATGGTATAACGAGTGAGCAGTTTGCGCATAACGTGCTGACAAGAATGCTTAAGTATATGCAATCGGTAAACAGAGGCGTAAAGAGCGCAGAACACGCTGTTACAAGACGCTGCAATATGCCTGCTGTTTTGGCTGAGGTTGGATTTATATCAAATCCCGAGGAGGCATACTTAATGTCAACTGATGAATACCAGCAAAAAGCGGCTCAGGGTATTGCAGAGGGCATAATTATTACGCTTCGTAATATAACAATGCCGGAATAATAATGTAATTTATGGAAAATCAGACCATTTTACTTGCAATGGTCTGATTTTTTTGGTACAATAAAGAGAGGTGTAATTTTTAACAGAAGAGGTAATGATTTTGAAAACAAAGGATTTTTACTACGAACTGCCGCCCGAGCTTATAGCGCAGGAGCCGCTTTCTGACAGAAGCGCGTCAAGGCTTATGGTGCTCGATAAGGAAACCGGCTCTGTTGAGCATAAGCATTTTTATGATATTATTGACTATTTAAACGAGGGTGACACTCTTATATTGAATGACACAAAGGTACTGCCTGCGCGTCTTTACGGCGTGAAGGAAGGCACGGGCGGAGCGATTGAGTTTCTGCTTCTGCATAAGCATACGCTGGACACATGGGAGGTTATATTAAGACCCGGTAAAAAAGCGAAGAAAGGCGCGAGATTTCTGTTTGGAAACGGTGAATTAAAGGCAGAGATACTCGATATTGTAAACGAGGGTAACCGTCTTGTGAAATTTGAATATGAGGGCGTTTTTGAGGAGGTTTTAGACCGGCTCGGTGAAATGCCGCTGCCGCCTTATATAACTAAAAAGCTGGAGGATAAGGACAGGTACCAGACGGTTTATGCCAAAAACCCCGGCAGCGCAGCAGCGCCGACGGCAGGCCTGCACTTTACGCCTGAACTTTTGGATAGAATAAAGGCAAAGGGTATAAATATAGGCTATGTTACACTGCACGTCGGACTTGGTACCTTCAGACCGGTCAAGGCGGAGGAGGTAACGGAGCATAAAATGCACTCCGAGTTTTATATACTTCCCGAGGAAACGGCGGAGCTTGTGAATAAGACAAAGGAAAAAGGCAAAAGGGTCGTTTCGGTCGGAACAACGGCAACGCGTGTTTTGGAAACGGCCGGTATGAATGGTATGCCGCTAAAATCACAAACAGGCTGGACTGATATATTCATTTACCCCGGCAAGGAGTTTCACGTCATAGACGCGCTTATAACAAACTTACATCTTCCGGAATCAACGCTCATTATGCTTGTGAGCGCGCTTGCGGGACGTGAGAATGTATTGAATGCATATAGAGTCGCAGTTGAAAACAAATACCGATTCTTTAGCTTTGGAGATGCGATGTTGGTGGGACGCAATCTTATTACAGGGAAGTAATTTTGAACTTTAGATTGCGTCCTGTCAGTATCCGAGACGCGATGTTTATTAAATAGAAAGGATAATTGATATGAATAAACAGGAAAGAATAGAATTGGCGCTTGAAAAGCACAAAAACCGCCACAACTGCTGCCAGTGCACGCTTGCTGCGCTTGCGGATTT
>JAFQYK010000557.1 GCA_017406485.1 Clostridia bacterium | reverse complement strand
GTTGCCATCTCGCACGTTGACGAAGCGTACGGCTCGTGATATATAAGCGAACAGGGGTTTAAAAAATCTGTTGAACGTCTGTGATGGTCGATAAGCACCACCTTTGCCGCTCTTTCAAACAGCGGCAGACAAGGCAGCATAGACGGACGATGTGTATCAAGAATAACCAACAGCGTATCGGGCGTTAACAGCTCCAGCGCGCGGTCGCTGTCTATAAACAAGCCCTGGTATTCCTCTATTTCAGTAAGTTCGTCATACATAGTTTTTATTGCGGGTGAATTGTTATCCACAACTATATACGGATTTTTTGACAGGGTGCGTACAGCCCTCTGCAGACCAACAGCGGCTCCGAAGCAATCGTAGTCAGCTCCGGCGTGTCCCATAAATATGACCTTGTCACTGTTTTTAATAAAATCCTTTAACGCAACGGCAAACGCTCTTGTCTTAACACGCGTGCTCTTTTCGTAGTCGCGCGCCGTACTGCCGAAGAAACGGTATTGCGTATCATCCTTGACGCTTACCTGGTCGCCTCCGCGGCCGAGCGCTATATCAAGAGCGTTACGCGCGTAATTGTCGTTTTCGGCAAGAGTGCCGCTTATACCTATACCTATTGTAATGCTGACAGGCAGCTTTATTTCCTCGCCGATTTTTCTGACTTTACCGAGTATGTCAAACTTATTTTCTTCATACTTTTTAAGGTACTGATGTTCAAAAAACACATAATACCTGTCACGGTCAATGCTTTTTACAAGCGCATTTGCTTCAGCAGCCCACTCAACAACACATCTTCTTATGTGTGATAAAATCTGCTGCTGTTCATTGTCGTTAACACGCTGAAGAACATCATCATAGTTGTCTATATTGATTATGGCTATATCTGTTCTTTCGTTGTCATATATGCTTTTGAGCTGAGTTTCGGTGGTCTTGTCTATCAGGAACACATATACCGAAATCTTGTCCTCATCCGCTGCTCCTGATATATGCTTGTTCTTCATAACACTTGCCAGAAGTGTATAGTTTCTTCCGTCAATCGTTATCTGTCTTTGATATGAATCCGGAGTTTTTAAAACCATTCCCCATTTCATATCCGAAATAACATTTTCTATCTTTGTTTCAGAAAGATCGACGCCTCCGAAAATACCGGAGAAAAGTTCATTGTACCAGCGTATCGTGCCGTCAATGTGACATACTGCCGAAGGTACCGGCAATATACTTATAAGATTTGACGACATTGAACCGGACGTTTTCGTAAGAATATCAAGGTAACCGTTAATCGCTTCGTGTCTTGTGTGGTTTAATATAAGCACTGTGACAAAAACAGCAAGGCCTGCAACTATCTCTGCAATACCCACATATAGATTTAGCGTCATAGTAAATGCAATTCCGCCAACTATAAGAAGCGCAGCGGATATAAACGCTGCGCGCGCATATGAAGCAGTGATTTTTCCATAGTGCTTTTTCATATTGTCCTCCGTAAGCAAAGCGCCTAAGCGCCATACGTATCAGCGGCTTCCCAGGAACTTACGTAAATCAGACATATCTGCAAATTCAACTTCCAGCTCGTGTCCGTTTTCCTCGCCTATTGTGAGAAGCTCTGATATTTTGCTGTCAATTCCGGCATAAGTAAGGCCAAGCCGTCTTGCCAGTATGTAGTCCATAGCTATTATAGTAGCTATACCGTTTGAAACGCTTTCGTATTCACCTAATTCGTCATAGTCCGCCAGCGTCCGAAACAGCTTTGCAACCTCCGAGAGTATTTCTCCTTTAATAGTGTCGATTGCCCTTAGATTTGATGAAATGTTCATAATGATGCCTCCTAAGATGTAATTCATTTATGTATGCTTATCCAAGGTTAAATTGTATCATAAAGTTAGGTCTAAGTCAAGAAGTACGCTGTACTTTCCTATCAAACGACAGAAATACCTCTCTTTCGAGAGGTATTTGTAAAATTTATATATTTTCCGCGATAAGTTCGGCCATTTTTTTGCAGCCGACTTTTGTCATTCCGTCAGACATAATGTCGCCTGTTCTGTATCCAAGGTCAAGCACCTTCGAAACAGCCGCTTCAATCGCGTCCGGCTCGTCCTTCATATCGAGCGAGTAACGAAGGAGCATTGCGGCGGATAGGATTGTAGCAATAGGGTTAGCTATATCCTTGCCTGCAATATCAGGCGCGCTGCCGCCTGAAGGCTCATAAAGGCCGAGTTTTGACTCGTTGAGCGACGCTGACGGAAGCATACCGATTGATCCTGTTATCATTGAAGCCTCGTCGGACAATATGTCACCGAACATATTTTCGGTTACCATTACATCAAACTGCGCCGGATCGCGTACAAGCTGCATTGCCGCATTATCCACAAGTACGTGTTCTACCTCTACCTCGGGATAGTCCTCCGCAACCTCGTTTATAATCTTTCTCCAAAGACGCGAGGAATCCAGAACGTTTGCCTTATCTACGCTTGAAACCTTCTTTCTGCGCTTCATAGCGACCTCGAACGCCTGAATAGCAATTCGTCTTATCTCATTTTCGTTATACGAAAGCGTATCAACGGCTGTTGTAACGCCGTCAAATTCCTTTGTATAGCGTTCACCGAAGTACAATCCGCCCGTAAGCTCGCGCATTATAAGCATATCAAAGCCCTTTGCGCTGATTTCCTCTTTAAGAGGGCACGCGCCGCTAAGCTGCGGATAAAGAAGGCACGGACGAAGGTTTGCGAATAAACCGAGCGCCTTTCTGATGCCTAAAAGTCCCGCCTCCGGTCTTAAATGCGGCGGCAGTTTGTACCAAGGCGAGGTGGATGTATTACCACCTATTGAACCCATCAGTACAGCGTCAGACTTCTTACATACCTCAACCGTTTCATCGGGCAGCGGCACGCCGAATTTATCTATTGCGCATCCGCCCATATATAGTTCCGTGTAATTAAACTTATGACCGTATTTTCTGCTTACAGCGTCTAAAACAACTCTTGCGCCTGCCACTATTTCGGGGCCTATTCCGTCGCCGGGAATGACCGCTATATTGTATTCTGCCATATTTATAAATTCCTTTCGTGTATTAAAAGGGACGTCGAGGACGCCGTCCCCTACAAATTACTGTTTCTTTAAATATTCTACTAAGCCGCCGGCATTTATAATACCCTGCATAAATTCGGGGAACGCCGCAGCCTGATACGTGTGTCCCTTTGTCTTATTGGTTATAACGCCGGTGTCGAAATCCACCTCAACCTCGTTACCCGCGTCTATATCCTCGCTTGCTTCTTTACATTCAAGGATAGGAAGACCGATATTTATGGAATTGCGGTAGAATATCCTTGCAAAATCTTTTGCTATAACGCACGAAATACCGCTTGCTTTGATAGCGATAGGCGCGTGCTCACGCGACGAACCGCAGCCAAAGTTTGCACCGCCGACCATTATATCGCCCTTTTTTACCTTGTTTACAAATTCCTTGTCAATATCCTCCATACAATGCTCTGCCAGTTCCTCCGGTGAAGCAGTTGTGAGGTATCTTGCCGGAATGATTACGTCTGTATCAATGTTGTCACCATATTTTATAACTGTTCCGTTTGCTTTCATAATTATAAAACCTCCTCGGGTGCACTTATTTTACCTGTTATCGCGCTTGCAGCAGCCACTTCGGGGCTTGCAAGATAAACCTCACTCTCAACGTGTCCCATTCTGCCTAAAAAGTTTCTGTTTGTGGTAGAAACACATCTCTCGCCCTCGGCGAGTATACCCATATGGCCGCCTAGACACGGTCCGCAGGTCGGCGCGGATATAACGCAGCCTGCTTCAACGAGAGTTGACAGCGTACCGTCCTTTAAGGCTTCTAAGTAAACAGCCTGTGTAGCCGGGAATACGATTGCCCTTATTCCTTTTTTAACGTGCTTGCCCTTTAAAATCTCAGCCGCTCTTCTTAAATCGGAAATGCGTCCGTTTGTACACGAGCCGATAACCACCTGATCAATCGCAACGTCGCCCCAATTTTCGGGTGTGCGCGCATTTTCGGGAAGGTGTGGGAATGCGACTGTGTGAGGCACTTTGCTTAAATCAATATCAATAACCCGAACATATTCCGCGTCGTCGTCCGCCTTGAATATGGTGTATTCTCTGTCACTGTGAGCCTTCATATATTCCTCTGTCAGCTCGTCCACCTCAAATATACCGTTCTTTGCGCCCGCTTCAATAGCCATATTTGCGATTGTGAAGCGGTCGTCCATCGTAAGCGAGTGCATACCTTCGCCGGTGAACTCCATTGACTTATAAAGCGCGCCGTCAACGCCTATCATACCGATTATATGTAATATAAGATCCTTACCGCTTGTATATCTGTTGAGCTTACCTGTAAGGTTGAACTTAATAGCCTCCGGAACCTTAAACCACGCCTTACCCGTTGCCATACCTGCAGCCATATCGGTGGAGCCTACTCCTGTTGAGAATGCGCCGAGCGCGCCGTATGTACAAGTGTGCGAGTCAGCGCCGATTACAACGTCACCGGCTACAACCAGTCCCTTTTCCGGCAATAGCGCGTGTTCAATACCAACCTCGCCTACCTCAAAATAATTTACGATTTCCTTTTCATTCGCAAACTTTCTTACTGCCAGCGCCTGCTGTGCCGACTTAATATCCTTGTTCGGAGTAAAGTGATCGGGTACAAGTGCGATTTTCGCCTTATCAAACACGTTGCTAAGGCCTATTTTGTCAAATTCCTTGATTGCTACCGGAGTTGTTATGTCATTGCCGAGAACTAAGTTAAGATTTGCCATAATCAGTTCACCGGCTTTGACGCTTTCCTTACCCGCAGCATTTGCAAGAATTTTCTGCGTCATTGTCATTCCCATAATTTAAGACATCCTTTCAATTTTTTCAAGGATAAACAGTAAGCGAAAGAACTGCTATCTTCCACGCTATTCACCTCGTAAAATTTTAATTTCATACATTATACATCATTTTTGCATACTTGTAAATAGTTATTTAACCTTTTTCACCTTTGCGAACGCTGCCATAAGACGTTTATAGCCGGCATTGTCAAAATCAATTTCAAGTATGCTGTCGTTTCCGACAGGTGTGGATTTTACTATTGTTCCCTGCCCGAATGTTCTGTGCTCTACCCTGTCACCTTCTTTAAACGACATAAATTCAGCAGCAGAAAAACTCATTTTCTTTGTTTCGGCCTTCTTTTTATACATCGCGCCCCTTGCCGATACAAAGCCGTCCAGTGTGCCAACTCCGCCTTCCTCCAGCTTATCCGCAACCCTCGCAAGCGGTTTTGAGCGGTCTTTAAGGTATTTATCAGGTATTTCCTCGAAGAAGCGTGACGGTCTTTCGTAGCGGGTCTGACCGTGTACAGTACGGCGTATGGTTTTTGTAATGTGCAGCGTATTCTTTGCGCGCGTTATCGCAACATAGCAAAGACGGCGTTCCTCCTCGATATCGTCATTACTGTCCATAGATCTCATACCGGGGAACAAGCCTTCTTCCATACCGGTTAAAAAAACAACCGGAAACTCAAGGCCTTTCGCACTGTGTATCGTCATAAGCACCACGCTGTCCTCTAACTCGTCATATCCGTCAACGTCGCTCACAAGCGTTATACCTTCTAAAAATCCCGCAAGCGAGCCGTCATTTTCAGGATTTTTCTCATACTCGGCTATTACGGACATAAATTCACCGAGGTTGTCAATTCTTGTTTTGCTCTCAGTGGTGTCCTCAAGGACAAGCGAGGGCATATAGCCTGTGTCGTTCATAACCCGCTCCGCAAGCTCGCTTAATGGTATGGTATTTACAAGTTTTCTGAGCGACACAATAAGTTCAGAGAATGCGAGAAGCTTTTTTATTGCTGTTTTAAATTCCGGATAATCATCCGCGTGCGAAACAACATCATAAAGTGATATGTCGTTCTTCAATGCGATTTCTCTTGCCCGGTCAAGCGTAGCATTACCTATTTTTCGCTTTGGCTCGTTTATAATACGGGCAAGACTTACATCATCATCAGGATTATACAGAACACGCAGATACGCGATAATATCCTTGATTTCCTTTCGGTCGTAGAACCTTAGTCCCGAAAGCACTTTATACGGTATATTTTCACGCATTAAAAGTTCTTCTATCACACGCGACTGCGCGTTTGTCCTAAAAAGCACCGCACAATCGCCAAAGCTGCCGTTTTCTCCGTAATACCGCTTAATTTCACGCGCTATGTAATTTGCCTCGTCATATTCATTTGTGCCTGTATAGACATTGATTTTCGCCCCGTCGCCGCTGTCTGTCCACAAATTCTTGCCCATCCTGCCTTTGTTATTGGCTATCACGCAGTTAGCCGCGTCAAGAATGTTTTGCGTGGAGCGGTAGTTGCGGTCAAGCGTTATCTTTCTTACGTCGGGGTAATCGTCCTCAAAATTCAAAATATTGCCGATATTTGCACCGCGGAACTTATAAATACTCTGGTCGTCATCACCGACAACACAAAGATTTCTATACTTCTGCGACAAAAGATTTATAAGAAGATACTGTGAATTATTTGTGTCTTGATACTCGTCTACAAGTATATATTTAAAGCGTTCCTGATACTTTTGCAAAACATCGGGGTTTTCGCTTAAAATCTTTACCGTGTTTAAAATAATATCGTCAAAATCTACCGCGTTGTTTTTCCTTAGCTTTGTCTGATACCTGAAATAAATCCTCGAAATTATGCTCATCCTATAATCAGACTGATACACATTTTCAAACGTAGCCGCGTCCATAAGGTCATTTTTCGCGTTGCTTATTATAGACAGCACATTACGCGGCGGAAAGTTCTTTTCGTCAAGGTTCAACTCGCGTATGCACTCCTTCATAAGCGTGCGCGTATCCTGCGTGTCATATATAACAAAATCACGGCTGTAACCTAAAAAGTCAATGCACGTTCTCAAAATTCTCACACAAATTGAATGGAATGTTCCTGCCCAGATTGCAGATGACGTGTCGCCCAATAGTCTTTCTATACGCGTTTTCATTTCATTTGCGGCCTTGTTTGTAAAGGTG
>JAFQYK010000556.1 GCA_017406485.1 Clostridia bacterium | reverse complement strand
TGAGTCCACACCGTTCCTTGAAGCAATACGTCAGGTACAGCAGGAGGTCGGCAAGGAGAACTGCCTTTATATCCACCTTACGCTTGTTCCGTATATCTCCACATCGGGTGAGCAGAAGACAAAGCCGACGCAGCACAGCGTTAAGGAGCTTCTGAGCCTCGGTATTCAGCCGGACGTTTTGGTACTCCGCACAGAAAAGCCGCTTGAGGAAGGTCTGGCGGATAAGATTGCGCTGTTCTGTAATGTTCCCAAGGATTGCGTTATAGAGAACCTTGACCTTGACACACTTTATGAGGTTCCGCTTGCGCTTGAGGAGGAGGGGCTTGCAAAGGTTGTCTGCAAGCGTCTTGGTATAGAGGACAAGGAACCCGATCTTGATGGCTGGCGTGAGATGGTAAAAATCGTAAAAGACCTTATGGACGGTGAGCACGAGGAAGTGACAATCTCGCTTGTCGGCAAGTATGTAGCTCTTCACGACGCATACATCAGTATTGTTGAGTCGCTTAAGCACGGCGGTATCGCAAATTATGCGAATGTAAATATCAACTGGGTAGACAGTGAAAAGGTTACTGCAAAGAATGTGGACAAGCTGCTCAAAAAATCTGACGGCATTTTGGTGCCGGGCGGCTTTGGTGACAGAGGTATAGAGGGTAAAATTATAGCGGCACAGTACGCGCGCGAGCATAAAATCCCGTATTTCGGCATATGTCTTGGTATGCAGATTGCCGTTATCGAATATGCGAGAAATGTGCTTGGCTATGCTGATGCGCATTCATCGGAATTAAATCCCGACACAACGCACCCCGTCATAGACCTTATGCCCGAACAGCGCGATGTTGAGGATTTGGGCGGTACAATGCGCCTTGGTATGTATCCCTGTAAGCTCACAGAGGGCTCTCTTTCAAAGAAGATTTACGGCGACGACCTTATCTACGAGCGTCACCGTCACCGTTACGAGTTCAATAACCACTATAGAACGGAAATCACGGAAAAGGGTATGCTTATAGCAGGTCAGTCACCCAACGAAAAGCTTGTTGAAATGGTGGAAATCCCGGACCATCCGTGGTACATAGGCGTGCAGTTCCACCCCGAATTTAAGTCGCGTCCGAACCGCGCACATCCGCTTTTCGCTTCATTCATAAAAGCGGCGATTGTAAAGAAATCTAACAAGTAATTTTACTTGAGCAAGGGAAGTTTTATCTTGAAATATTATTGGAAATACATAAAACCGTATAAATTGTATTTCATACTTGGTCCGATACTTATGCTCACAGAGGTAGCCGGTGAAATTGTGCTGCCGAAGATGATGAGCATAATGGTAGCCGATGGCGTAGGTGAAATGGCGCAGGGTCTCGGCGTGGGCTTTATTTTGACGCGCGCGCTTATAATGCTCGGCTTTATCGCGCTTATGATAACGGGCGGTATAGGCGGACATTATTTCTCGATACGCGCGTCCGTATATTTCAGCAGTGATTTAAGACAGGGCTTATTTGAAAAGGTACAGAAATTTTCCTTTAAAAACATAGATAATTTCTCGACAGGCTCGCTTGTAACACGTCTCACCAACGACATTACCCAAATGCAGAATATGGTGCGTATGCTTCTTATAATGGCAATGCGATCGCCCGGTATGCTGATTGGCGGTATAATTATGGCGTGCTCAATAAACGCGCGGCTTGCGACAATTCTTCTTATTATTATACCGATACTTGGAGGAATAGTTTTTCTGCTGTTAAGAACCGCGTTTCCGCGTTTTCGTGCAATGCAGAAAAAGCTCGATAACCTGAATAACGGTATACAGGAAAATATAACGAATGTGCGCGTTATAAAATCATTTGTGCGGCAGGATTTTGAAACGGAAAAGTTTACCACCGCCAATGACGATCTGATGAATACGACGCTGCGCGCCCTGAAAATAGTTGTTACGACAATGCCAATAGTAACGCTCGCGATGAACGTTACAACGATTGTAATGGTATGGACAGGCGGACACTTTGTTGTTGACGGCACGATGGACGCGGCAGAGCTTATCGCGTTCACAACATATATCACGCAGATACTTATGTCGCTTATGATGGTTTCAATGCTGTTTTTGCAGATGTCGCGCGCTTTGGCTTCATCATCGAGAATAAAAGAGGTGCTTTCCACCGAGGTTGATCTCACGGACGATGACGCTAAAAACAAGGATCTGACGGTTACGCGCGGTAGGATTGAGTTTAAAAACGTCAGCTTTAAATACTATACCGACAAAAAGGAAAATGTGCTTACAAATATATCCTTCACAGCCGAACCCGGTGAGGTTGTCGGCATAATCGGCACAACAGGCTCCGGTAAATCGTCGCTCGTGCAGCTCATACCGCGTCTTTATGATGTGACAGAGGGCGAGGTGCTTGTTGACGGCGTAAACGTAAAGGATTACAGTCTGCGCCACCTTCGTGACGGCGTTGGTATGGTTTTGCAGAAAAATGTGCTCTTTTCCGGCTCCATAGCGGAAAACCTGCGCTGGGGCGATGAAAACGCGACTGACGAGGAAATACGCGCCGCGGCTGATACGGCACAGGCGGATATGTTTGTGCAGAACTTTACCGACGGCTACGATATGGAGCTCGGACAGGGCGGCGTAAACGTTTCGGGCGGACAGAAGCAGAGACTTTGTATCGCCCGCGCGCTTTTAAAGAAGCCTAAGATTTTAATACTTGACGACTCTACCAGCGCGGTCGACACGGCAACGGAAGCAAAAATCCGCGCGTCGTTCTACACGTCCTTAAAGGACAGCACAAAAATCATAATCGCGCAGAGAATTTCGTCTGTAATAGAAGCTGATAAAATTGTAGTGCTTGAGGACGGACAGATTTCCGGCATAGGCACGCACGACGAGCTTATGCAGTCCTGCGGCGAGTACCGCGAGATTTACTATTCGCAGGTGGACAAAGAAAAGGAGGCGGTGTAAATGCCTCCAATGGGATCAAGACATTCACAGGAAAGACGTTTCGGAAAAAAGAGTAAACCGAAGGATATTAAGGCGACAATTAAGCGGCTTTTGGGTTATTTAAGCGAGCAAAAGCTGAAAATCTTTGTCGCGGTTATTTGTACAATGACAGCCTCCGCCTCAACCTTAGGCGGTACATATATGCTCCGTCCCATAATTGACGGACTTGCAAGCGGTCTTAAAGACGGAACGGATCACGGTGAAATAATAGCCGGTCTTGCCGCCGGACTTGGAATTATGGCGCTTATCTATATTATCGGCGTAGTTGCAACATATATACAGGCAAGGCTTATGATAGGCGTTTCTCAGGGAACGCTCAATAAAATACGAAGCGACCTCTTTAAAAAGGTGCAAAAGCTGCCGGTACGCTACTTTGACCAAAACAATACCGGCGACGTAATGAGCCGCTTTACGAACGACGTTGACACAATCGGCGAAATGCTTAACTCGACAATTCTGCAGATTTTCTCCGGCGTTATAACGCTTGTCGGCGCGCTTTGCCTTATGCTTTACACAAACTGGATAGTCGCGCTTGTGACGATACTTTTCTCGCCGGTTATGGCGTTTGTCGGAACGAAGATTGCAAATAAATCGCGCAAATATTTCAGCGCGCAGCAGGCGGCCTTGGGTAAGGCTAACGGCTATATTGAGGAAACAGTTACCGGTCAGAAGGTGGTCAAGGTCTTTAACCACGAGGACAAGGTAACAAGCGAATTTTCAGAGCTTAACAATGACCTTAGAAACGCTCAGGCAAGAGCGCAGTTCTTAGGCGGCATTATGGGACCGGTTATGAACGCTATGGGTCAGGTAAACTATACGCTTACAGCGTGTGTCGCGTCTGTTGTGGCGTTTATTTCGCAGTGGGGCGGCGGCGTTCCGTTTGCATCGCTTTCAGTCGGCGGTATTGCGATATTCGTAAACTATTCGCGCCAGTTTTCGCGCCCGATAAATGAGCTTTCACAGCAGCTTACAAATATTATGTCCGCGCTTGCAGGCGCGGAGCGAGTGTTTGACGTTATGGATCAGACACCGGAATTGGATGAGGGCAAGAGGCTGGAGCTTAAAAATGTCAAGGGTGAGGTTGTACTTGAAAACGTGACCTTCGGCTACAACCCCGATAAGGTAATTCTTAAAAACATCTCAATGTACGCACACCCCGGACAAAAAATTGCGCTTGTCGGTTCAACGGGCGCAGGCAAGACTACGATAACAAATCTAATGACGAGATTTTACAATATAGACGAGGGCAAGATAACGATTGACGGTATTGACATAAAGGATATAAGCCTTGAAAGCCTTCGTGAAAACATAGCAATGGTGTTGCAGGACACGCACCTCTTTACCGGCACGATTATGGAAAACATCCGCTACGGCCGGCTTGACGCGACTGACGCGGAGGTACGTATGGCGGCGCAGACATCGTCCGCACATTCATTTATCCGCAATATGTCAGACGGCTATGATACTATGCTGAAGGGTGACGGCTCAAACCTGTCGCAGGGACAGCGTCAGCTTCTCAATATAGCAAGAGCTGCGCTTTCAAAAGCGCCGATACTTGTTTTGGACGAGGCGACCTCATCGGTCGACACGCGTACCGAGCAGAATATCAATAAAGCTATGGACGCGCTTATGGAAAACCGTACAACATTTGTAATCGCGCACAGGCTTTCCACAATCAGAAATGCCGACGCTATAATGGTACTCGAAAACGGTGAAATAATAGAGCGCGGTACCCACGATGAACTGCTCAAATTAAAGGGCAGATATTATGAATTGTATACGGGCTTAAAGGAGCTTGACTAATTTACCACATTACAAGAAAGGAATGGTCACACAATGAAGGTATACCAGATGATATACACATCTGTCAAATGCAGCCTGTCGGATCCGGAAATCGGACTCACGAACCAGGCGGGTTTACGTGTATTTTCGTGTACACAGGGGCTTAAAAAGCAAAATCTTGACGAGCTTATCCGCTTTGCAACCTACCGCCTGCCGAAGAACAACGATATAATTTACAACAACAAGCCGTGTGATCCGGAAATTCCTGAGCTGTTTCCGAAGATTTTCAGAACATTAAAGCTTTCGGACGGTAAATATGCCGCAATGCAGATTTCATATGCGGGTTATGATTTTGAGGAGCAGCCGGGTAACGTGTTCGCGCACGCGTTTATATTTGACGATGTGCCGGACGATTTTATTCCGGAAAAGTACTTCGGTCACCCCAAATACCGCACACATCTTACGGAAAAGGATTTAAGCGGACAGATTGTGCATTACCTAAAGCCTCTGGACGACCTCGAACCGACGGAAGGCCTGGAGGAAAAGGTCATAGAGTTTATAGACTCGCACAAAAACGAGCTTACATATATACTCGATAAGGCGATGCGTCTGTTGACCTCGGACGAGATAAAAAACATCTGCATAGCCACGAACGAGCCGGAGCTTACGCAGCTTTACCTTCTCGCTTTAAAGTGGCTTCTGCCGCGTGACGGAGCGGATAATCTCGGTATATCGACCTACAACGTATACCTTCCCTCCGATAAGCAGAGACAGATTGTATTTCACGGCACCGTAAAGGGCAAAAACAACATAACACAGCAGGCAATAGAGGTTCGAAAGAACTGCATTTACATAGATATAGAAAACACGCGTTTTGAGCGTGATACGCGTTCACTTCTTTTCCGTTTCTCTGTAAGTGAGCTGCGCGAAATATATAACACCTATAAATTCACCACGCCGCAGCAGCTTTTGGCGTGGGAGGCGACTTGTGAAAACACCACCAAATCGGGCATAGCCGGAAAGCTTATACGGCTCAAGAAGACCGCCGGTGATGACGCGTTTAAGCGCCGCGTAATGGAGATTTACCCTGCTGTAAACGACATCAATATGGCGGGCGTAAGATATGAGCTTTCAAAAATAATGTTTGATAATATTGAGCTGTTCGGGGAGGATGGCGAGGATATTACAAAGCTGTACCTTGACCAGTATATGTTAAAGCTCTGCGCCGGCGAACAGGTCACAATGGACACAAACCCGCTTGCGGGCGAGGTTTTACCCTCGATTGGTGAGTATGTGACCCAAAAAATAAGCTACTATGCCGAGCTGTTGCAGCTTAATTATGAGGAAATGCCGGATATGAACAAGCTTGAGGTTTTAAAGCTGTTCGGTGATATAAAGTATGCAAGCGGCAAGGAAACATGGAAGGAGCTTTTCGGGGGCGACAAGGAAAAACTTTCGGTATTTATAGAGATTGCCGCGGAGGCTATTATAAAGGACAATGCAATTGAGCCGTTTTTGAACATAGAAAACTGGCAGCAGCAGGACTTGTCGGAGCTTATAGCATACTTTGACTCGTCCACAAAGGATGAGGATTTAAAAAAGCGCTGTTTAAAATACATTTGCCAAACCGATGAGGACTGGACAAAGTACGGTGTAACGGTAAGGCACACCGTAAAGGAAGCGGAGGAGCAGGAGAAGGATTTACAGAAAATCCGCCGTATGCTCGGCCGTGTCGGCTATCTTCCGTATCAGCGCGGCACATATGCAAAGCTGAGGGAGGAAGTTTTAGACGATGTTTACTCCAATCCCTCGCCGCTTTTGCTGTCAAAGCTACTCTATGCGGTATATCGCTGGCAGGGCACATACGGCAATCAGATTGATGCTGAGAAATGCGCCGTTGAGGTACGCGACCTGCTTATGCAAATGCGGAAGGAGCAGACGCCGGTTTACAATTACGTAATGCCGAAGCTCGCGCTTGAAATAATCGAGTCGCCCGGTCATTATCACGAGCTTATCATAAACCCCGAAACAATGAACCCCGGCTTCTGGGAATGGTTTTTGATAGGCTATTTAAGAAGCCGCGCCGACGAGGATAAGATGCTTACGTACACTCGTGTTTACACCGCGGGCAAGGATACTATTCCGCGCGGTAATGCAAAGTCGAGAATGCAGACCGTATTTCAGGATATAGCTAATTAACAGACGGATATTACATTGAAAGGATTTTGGTGAAGAAAATGAATTTGAAGAAAAAGCTTATGGTATTACTTGCTGCCGGCATTATGGTTTTTGCCGCAATGCCGCTTGCGTTTGCTGAGCCGGAAGGCGAAACAGCCGCAACAGATGCGCCGGTTGTGACGCAGGCGCCGCTGCAGAATACGCAGCAGACCACGCAGACAAGCGTTGAATTTACGAATGACAAATATCTCACAAAGGGCGGCGCGGCAATCTGGTTTATACTTGTGTTCGTCGCATCGGGCGCGTTCAGCTTCTGGATCGGCAACCGTTTCTACCGTCTTGCCAAGAAGGATAACCACATTCAGGCTGAGATAAGAGCGTTAAGACGCGACATCGAAGACAAGTTTATGAAGAGTGTGGACGGTATAACCGAGCAGGAAATTGATATTGAAAATATAAATGATTTTCTCGCTTTAAAGGACGAGGGCATAAAAACACCTAAGAAGCGCACAAGCATTAAGGAGCTTTCACCTGAGGAGGAGGAACGCTTCAGACGTTGGGAGGAAGCTCAGACAAAGGGTAAAACGGAGCGCAGCGTAAAAAGCACGAAACCTGCTGTAAAGTCAACTCTTCGCGAGGAACTTGAAGAGGATTTTGATGACGTTAAGGTAGCGCCGAAGAAGGACTACAAGCCTGAGCGCGAGGAACGCCCAACGCGCACCCACAAAGTTAAAAGGGAAACAGAGCCGGACGATAGTCTTGGTGAAACACGCGTTATAAAGCCGGTAGGCGAGGGCGTGAAGAATAAGGCAAAAGAAATTTTGAGCGACATCTTCCCGTTCAATGAAGATTGATGGTGACCGCAAGTGGAACAGATAAGTATGTTTGATGACCGTGAGACCGGCGCGCCTTTGGCGAGCCGTCTGCGGCCGGAGAGCTTAGACGAATACGTCGGACAAAAGCACCTTGTCGGCAAGGGAAAGCTGCTTCGACAGATGATTGAAAACGACAATATTTCCTCAATGATTTTCTGGGGACCGCCGGGGGTGGGTAAAACCACGCTTGCGCGGATAATCGCGAAACAGACCAAGGCGGATTTTGTCGAGGTGAGCGCGGTTTCAAGCGGCGTCAAGGAGCTTAAAGAGATTATGACCGCGGCTGAAAACGCCCGCAGAATGGGCGTAAGAACGCTTTTGTTTACGGACGAGATACACCGCTTCAACAAGGCGCAGCAGGATGCGTTTCTGCCGTTTGTAGAAAAGGGCAGCATAATTCTTGTCGGGGCGACAACGGAAAACCCGTCCTTTGAGATAAACTCGGCTCTTTTGTCGCGGTGCAAGGTCTTTATATTAAAGGCTCTTGAAGAGGACGATTTGACGGAAATGCTCCGCCGTGCCGTGACGAGCGAAAAGGGCTTTGGCAATATGAACGTCAAAATCGAGGACGAGCAGCTTGGGCTCATAGCGCGGTTTGCAAACGGTGACGCGAGAACGGCTTTAAACACAATAGAAATGGCTGTTTTTAACGGCAAAATACAGAAGGACGGCGCGATACTGGTCGATGATGAAACATTGGCGCAGTGTATGAACCGTCGTTCTCTTTTATATGACAAAACGGGCGAGGAGCATTATAACCTTATTTCCGCGCTGCACAAATCAATGCGGAATAGTGACCCCGACGCCGCCGTTTACTGGATGGAGCGTATGCTCTACGGCGGTGAGGAACCCTTATACATCGCGCGCCGCCTGATACGGTTTGCGAGCGAGGATGTAGGTCTTGCGGACTCTAACGCGCTTCTTTTAGCAGTCGCCGCGTATCAGGCGTGCCACTTTATCGGTATGCCGGAGTGCAGCGTAAATTTGGCGCACGCGGTTGTGTATCTGTCAATGGCGCCCAAGTCAAACGCTTTGGAGGTTGCCGACCTTGAAGCAAAATACGACATAAAAAATGCGCCCGCTGAACCGGTACCTATGCAAATACGCAACGCGCCGACAAAGCTGATGAAGGAAACAGGCTACGGCAAGGGTTACGTATACGCGCACGATACAGAGGAAAAAATGGCAAAAATGCAGTGCCTTCCCGACTCTCTTGCAGGAAAACGCTATTACCGTCCGGCAGGACAGGGCAGGGAAAAGGCAATAGCCGAACGGCTTGAAAAAATATTGGAATGGAAAAACTCGTAATATGATAAAAACGCAAAGCCTCACCTTTTCATATGAGGACAGCACTGATTTAGTGCTTGACAACATAAATCTGAATATTGAAAAAGGCTCATTCACCGCCATTTTAGGTCATAACGGCAGCGGCAAATCGACGCTTGCCAAGACCTTTAACGCAATATTGCTGCCCACAGGCGGCAGTGTGTACGTCGGCGGCATTGATACAAATGAGGAGGACAAGCTGTTTGATATACGGCGAAAAGCCGGTATGGTGTTCCAAAATCCGGACAATCAGATGGTGGCGGCAATCGTAGAGGACGAGGTCGCGTTCGCACCGGAAAATCTCGGCGTGGAGCCAAGTGAAATACGCCGCCGCGTTGACGAATGCCTTGAAACAGTAGGAATGACTAAGTACGCGCACAGCGCGTCAGCAAAGCTGTCGGGCGGTCAGAAACAGCGCGTCGCAATAGCCGGCGTGCTTGCAATGCAGCCGGAGATACTTATTTTGGACGAGCCAACCGCAATGCTTGACCCGCGCGGCAGACGCGAGGTTATCAGGACAATTAAACGTCTTAACAGGGAGCAGGGCATAACGGTTGTACTGATAACGCACTATATGAACGAGGCGGCAGAAGCGGACAGAACGGTTGTAATAGACAGCGGCAGGATAGTGCTTGACGGCACGCCGAAAGAGGTTTTTGAGAATGTTGAAAAAATAAAGTCATTGGGGCTTGACGTTCCGCAGGTTACAGAGCTTATGTACGAGCTTAAAAAGCGCGGTATTGAGGTTAATTCGGACGCGCTGACGGTGGACGAGGGCTTTTCCGCGCTAATATCTCTTTTGGGAGGTGCGGCAAATGATTAAGGTTGAAAACATAGGCTGCACGTATCAAAAGGGTACGCCGCTTGAACACGTTGCGCTTAAAGATGTAAATGTCACTATTGAGGACGGTACGCTTACCGCGCTTATAGGCCACACCGGCAGCGGCAAATCCACGCTGATACAGCTCATAGCCGCGCTTTTAAAGCCGACCGAAGGCAGAATAATTATAGACGGCGCGGATATAAACGCGAAAAAAGCCGACCTAAGGCGCATACATCAGACAGTCGGTATAGTATTCCAGTACCCGGAGCATCAGCTATTCGAGGAAACGGTTTACAAGGATATAGCGTTCGGTCCTAAAAACATGGGACTGACGGACGAGGAGATAGAAAAACGAGTTAAAGAGAGCGCTTCGCTTGTGGGATTAAAGGAAAAGCACCTTGACCGTTCGCCGTTTGAGCTTTCGGGCGGTCAAAAACGCCGCGCCGCAATAGCCGGCGTGCTTGCGATGAAACCGAGGGTTCTCATATTGGACGAGCCGACAGCAGGACTTGACCCGAAGGGCAGGGACGATATTTTAAGAATAATAAAGGATTTGCACAAAAAGCATTCAGATATGATAATCATATTCGTATCTCATTCAATGGAGGACGTGGCGAAAACAGCCGAACGCGTCATAGTTATGAACGAGGGAACGGTTACAATGACGGGCAGCGTCAGCGAGGTGTTTGAACAATCGCAAAGACTTCGCGAAATCGGACTTGACGTGCCGCAGATAACGCTGCTTACTGAAAAGCTCAGAGCCGTAGGCGTAAAGCTTCCCGAAAACATCTACACCGTACCCTACGCCGCGGACGCGATAGCCGCGCTGTTGAAAGGGGGCGGCGTAAATGTTTAAGGACGTGACAATAGGTCAGTATATCCCCGGAAATTCCGTACTGCATAAAATGCACCCGCCGTTTAAAATCATTCTTGCGCTCGCGTATATCGTGGTTTTGTTTATGATAAGCAAGTGGACAAGCTACGGTATATTTACACTTTTTACCGCCGCGCTTGTGCTTTTAAGCAAAATTAACCTGCGTATAATTTTAAAGGGCATAAAGCCGATGTTGTGGATAATTGTGTTTACCGCGGTAATAAACATATTTATGACGCCCGGCGAGGCAGTTTGGACAATCCCCATATGGCGGTTCTCGCTTAATATAACGCGCGAGGGACTTACAATGGGCGCGGCTATGACGATAAGGCTTGTGTACCTTGTCATAGGCACCTCGCTTTTAACGCTCACAACCTCGCCGCTGCAGCTCACGGACGGAATTGAAAAGCTATTAAATCCGCTGCGCGTAATAAAGGTACCGGCTCACGAAATTGCAATGATGATGACGATAGCGATACGCTTTATACCGACTCTTGCCGAGGAAACGGACAAGATTATAAAGGCGCAGACGGCGCGAGGCGCGGATTTTGAAAGCGGAAATCTTGTAAGACGCGCAAAAGCTATGGTACCGATTTTAGTACCGCTGTTTATAAGCGCGTTTCGCCGCGCGGACGAGCTTGCGACCGCTATGGAGGCGCGCTGCTACCGCGGCGGCAATGGCAGAACGCGTATGAAGGAAACGCATTTAAGCCGCATTGATGCGGCTGCGGGAACAGTTTTTGTGTTATGCAGCGCATTTGTTCTGATAGCGGAGTATATGATTAACTTTTAGACAGGAGGCGAAGCCTATGAAAAATAAGCTGCTTATAGGCGCGTTTTGCGTAATGCTTGCCGCGTTTGCCGCACTGCTCGCGTTGCCGGCGGATAAAAAGAGTATAGAAGCCGAAAACCGCGCTATGACGGAAATGCCGGCGCTTAACCGCACAAACGTTTTTTCCGGCAAGTTCGCCTCGCAGTTTGAGGAGTTTATCGGCGACAATATAGCCTTCCGCTCCGCCTTAACCGCAGCGTCAAGACAGCTTGACGGCGCAAAGGGCATAACCCCGCACGACGGCGCGGTAATTTCCACCACCAAGGACATCGGCACAGGCTCCACGATAAAAATGACGCTTCTTTTTACCGAGGACGCAGTAATGGAAATGTACAGAAAGAACAGCGCAACCGAAAAGATGTACACAGACGCGGTAAATCTGTACGCGGAAAAGCTGCCGGAAAATATTGAGCTTTACAATATGCTTATTCCCACACAGCTTGAATTTCAGAAGCCGATATACAAAAATCTGCAGGACAGCCAAAGTGAAGCGATTGAGGAAATGTACGCAAAGCTTTCGGGTCGCGTAAAGACCGTCAATGTTTTGGATACAATGAAGGAGCATATGGACGAGTATATATATTTAAGAAGCGACCACCACTGGACGCCCTTGGGCGCGTATTATGCGTACCGTGAATTTATGCTCACCGAAGGCAGCCACAGCATCAAAAATACCGACTACGAAAAGCACGAAATAAAGGGCTTTTTGGGCTACCTATATGACCGCGTGAACACGCCGGGCATAGCGAAGCAGCCGGACACGATAGAGTGGTACGATGTGGACAAAGAGGACAGCATTGA
>JAFQYK010000066.1 GCA_017406485.1 Clostridia bacterium | reverse complement strand
TTCGCGCAAGAAGTCGGCAATTTTGTGTCCCTCATCAGTGCCGCCAAACAGAATCACATCATACATTGACTACTATAAAATCCTTTCTAAATCCCCAAGGCTGAAGAAATTGTTCAGATTGCCGCTTTGAAGCCGATGGTGCCGTACACCGGTACTGCCCTCGGCAAAAAGCGGTGAAATGGGCTATTTTATTCTGTCTTGTATCCTCTGGGCGTTACCATTTTACCCTTAATTTTTTTGGTTTGTGAATTTCCGATAAAAACTGTTGTGAACATATCCGCCTTATATTCCTTTAACTCGTCAAGCGTCATTATCTCATATTCCTCGCCGTCACGCCCTATGTTTTTTGCCGCGGCACAAACGGTTTTAGTGTCCCTGTATTTTAAAATAATCCCACACGCTGTCCTTAAATAGCCCGCGCGTTTTTTGCTTGACGGATTGTAAAGGCAAATCGCAAAATCAGCCTCCGCCGCCGCTTCAAGCCGCTTTTCTATTTTCTCCCAAGGCGTTAACAGGTCGCTAAGGCTAATTACCGCAAAGTCGTGTCCAAGCGGCGCGCCGACAAGCGCACCGCCCGAAAGCGCGGCAGTAACACCGGCAACGGCGCGTACCTCTAAATCGGCATAATCTGCCGCCAATTCGTGCAGAAGTGAAGCCATACCGTACACGCCGCTGTCACCGCTGCACACCACTGCGACATTTGCGCCTGCTGCCGCAAGCTCCACAGCTTTTTTGCAGCGTTCCCTTTCCTGCTTCATACCCGAAGTAAAATACTCCTTATCGGGCAAAAATGCCTTAACCAAATCAGCGTAAACTGTATAACCGACTATTATATCGGCTTCCTCTAAGGTTCTCCGCGCTTCATATGTAAGTCCGTTTTCATTTCCCGAACCTATTCCGACAACGTATAATTTCATTTTAAAATTCCTCAAAATCTATATCAATTTTTAGTGTCCCTGCGGCAATAGCCGTTCCGCTATGCGGTGTTTTTTTGTATATGAGTTCTGCACCTGCCACGCAAACGGCGCGCTCGCAGACATTGTCAACACCGACCGTTTTTTCTACAAATTCCGACGAAGTAAATTCACCTTTAGTGTCCCTAAGCTCGTCGGCCGTAAAGGTCAGAAGCGGCAGTGAGTATTTTTTGCAAAATCCGGCAATGCCTTTTTCATCCTTTTTAATATCAATCGTGCTGACGGCTTTTATTGAATGTATGTCAATGTTGTTTGTTTTCAAAAATTCAAGTATGCTTTCCTCTACTGTTTCACAATTCCGCTTGCAGCCGATACCGAGCACAAGATTTTTCGGAATTAAATTCAGCGTTACGGGGAACGGCTTTTTATTTTCGTGGCTTATGAAAATTCCGACCTCTGCATTATCGGTAAAAATATCGGGTATGTTATGCAGCTCGCAATCGGAATACAGCCCTATTTTTTCACCATCAATCACTCGCGAGGATATTTCTTTTATCAGTTTAGTGTCCCCAATATGCAGGTTGTTTTTAACCGCAAAGGTGTCAACGGAAAATTTGTTGTTTATATCTGTGGCGGTTGTGATTACCGCCGTACCGTCTGTGGCTGCTGCGATTTGTTTTGCAAGGGCGTTTGCGCCGCCTATGTGTCCTGACAAAATCGGTATTGCAAAATCTCCCTTTTCATCGACCACAACCACGGCTCTGTCCTCTGCCTTGTTGTCCACATACGGCGCGATTGCGCGAACCGCAATTCCTGCCGCGCCTATAAACACCAATGCGTCATAGCTTTCCCACGCCGTTTTTGTGATTGAATGCAGGCTGGAAAATGTATTCAGTCCGTCCGTCGGATGTGTGGAAATTATATAGCCGTCAGCTTCAAATCTATCGCATATCAGCTTTGCAATCCTGCCGCCGTTTTTTGTAAAGGCTATCGCTATTATTTTCATTCTGTCACACCCTTTCGGTACCCGGTTGTGAAGTGCTTGTCGTACAGCTTTGACAGGGCATAATCATTCCCAAGGAAATTTCCTACGGTTATAAGCGCGGTTTTGGTGATGTTATTTTCTTTTGCTGTAACGTTTAGTGTCCCCACAGTGCAGCGCATTATTTTTTCGTCAGGCCACGTTGCCTTGTAAATAATCGCAGCCGGGGTGTCGGGAGCATAGCCGCCTTTTATGAGTTCTTCGGATAATTCCTTTGTTTTGCCGGCTGAAAGAAATATTACCATCGTTGCATTGTGCGCTGCTAAAAGGCGTATTTTTTCTTTTTCGGGAACGGGTGTTCTGCCCTCCATACGCGTTATTATGACCGTCTGCGACACCTGCGGCAGCGTATACTCCGCCCTGAGCGCAGCAGCCGCGCCGCAAAAGGACGACACTCCGGGACATATATCGTACTCAATACCAAGCCCGTCAAGCGCGTCCATCTGCTCACGTATTGCGCCGTAGATTGAAGGATCGCCGGTGTGAAGTCTGACAATAGTTTTAGTGTCCCCTTGCTTCATAATATCTACAACTTCATCAAGCGTCATCGTCGCGCTGTTGTATATTTTAGTGTCCCCTTTTGCGTATTTCAAAAGGTCGGGGTTTACGAGTGAGCCGGCGTAAATTATTATGTCGGCGTTTTCGAGAAGTGTTTTACCCCTCACCGTTATCAAATCCGCCGCGCCGCTGCCTGCGCCTACAAAATGTACCATTATACTTCTCCTAATATCTTATCCGCGTCCTGCGTTTTGCCTATAACACCGCACTTATTTGAAAACATCACCGCGCCGATTTGTGCGCCGGTGCGTTTTTTTAAATAGCCGTCAATCCGCGTCATAAGTATGTCAATTGTTTTTGTGTCCCTGATATATTCATACGCTTCATCGGTTGTGACACAATCAAGGATTTTTTTAATGTCCCCCACTCCGGCAAGCGCGGCGCAGAGCGCAAGCGTTTCCATTCTTCCGTCAGCGTATTTTGAATGTGTGTTCATTATACCGCTGCCGAGTTTTACAAGCTTTCCCATATGCGAAATTATAAGGATTTTTGAAAAGCCGAGGTCGGTCGCATAGTCAATCGCGTCACCTATGTAATTGCTGCACGTAACTGTTTTTGTTATTCCGTATTGTTTTTGCGCGAACTCCTCACCGTAATTTCCCGGTACAAGAACGGCGGTTGTGTCGCCCTCCTTGCGG
>JAFQYK010000555.1 GCA_017406485.1 Clostridia bacterium | reverse complement strand
GGTTTATATCCGTTATGAAATCGCTCGGATATGAATATGAGTGGCGAATACTCACAGCTTCAGACTACGGTGCGCCGACAATACGAAAGAGGTTGTTTATAATATTCCGCAATGACGGTCAGCCTATCGTATGGCCGAAGCCTACACACGGGGATCCGAACAGTGAGGGTTTTAAGTATAGCAATCTTCTGCCCTGGCACACAGCAGCAGAGTGTATAGACTGGAGCATTCCGTGTCCGTCAATATTCGAGCGTAAAAAACCGCTTGCCGATAATACTCTCAAGCGCATTGCGAAGGGAATACAGAAGTTTGTTATCGAGAACCCGAAGCCGTTTATTGTACAGGTGAATCACAGCGGCGATAATTTCAGAGGACAGAGCGTTGACAAACCTCTTCCCACGGTTACAGCCAAACACGGCTATGGAATAGTAACACCTACACTGATTCAGTATCACGGCGAACAGTCAGAAAATGAGGTGCGAGGTCAGGCATTGGAAAGACCATTGCAGACGGTAGACACACGGAACCGTTACGGATTAGTGACGGCATTTATGTCAAAGTATTTTGGCGGCGGCTATAAAGGTGCAGGAAGCGGAGTAGATGAACCGCTCCACACCGTAACAGCGGTAGACCATAACGCGCTTGCGGCGGTACATATAACACAATTCAACAATCATTGTATTGGACAGAAAGCGGACGAGCCGCTCAACACGATTGCTACAAGCGGCGGTCATTTCGGCGAGGTCAGAGCATTCTTGATAAAGTATTTTAGTACCGGCACGGCAAAGAGCGTTGATGAACCACTTGACACGATTACGACAAAAGACCGTTTCGGATTAGTGACTATTGAGGGGCAGGACTACGCGATTGTAGATATAGGCTTGCGTATGCTGACACCGAGGGAGCTTTACAACGCGCAGGGCTTTCCGCCCGATTACGAGATTGAAACAGATTGTTATGGCAAGGCATACCCACGCACTAAACAGGTTGCGCGGTGCGGTAACAGTGTACCACCGCCATTTGCAACGGCTCTTGTGAGGGCGAATGCGTCGGAGTGGTGCCATAAGAATATACGCACAATGGACGAACTGATGAAAGGAATGACGGCATAGGTGGACTACATAGATTTTTTACAGTCGAAACAGGAACGGACGGTGTTTGAGGGCTTAACTGTTTCGTCAGATGAATTAAATAAAAATATGTTCGACTGGCAGAGAGCGGTTGACAGTTGGGCATTAAAGAAAGGTCGCGCGGCGCTCTTTGAGGATTGCGGACTCGGCAAGACCTTGCAGCAGCTTGAATGGGCGCGGCAGGTAAATAAAAATACAGGCGGCAATATTCTTATACTTGCCCCGCTTGCGGTATCTAAGCAGACAGCGCAGGAAGGAGTAAAGTTCGGGATTGATGTTAACATATGCCGACAGCAGTCAGATGTACGTCCGGGTGTCAACATAACAAACTATGAGATGCTTGATAAATTCGATACATCGTCATTTGTAGGTGTGGTGCTTGATGAGAGCAGCATACTCAAGTCCTACATGGGAAAAACAAAGCGTGAAATCACAAAGGCATTTAAGGACACTCCGTACAAGCTGTCATATCCGCCTCGTCATTGGTGTTACACCATATGACGACCTGACTGTCTATTCCGGCGGTCAGCTCTGCCGTCCGAGCCACCCTTGACGGTGCGGATTT
>JAFQYK010000554.1 GCA_017406485.1 Clostridia bacterium | reverse complement strand
TTACCATAGTTTTCACGTATATATTTATTTTGAATTTCTCCTTGCTTTTTAACTCTTTTGCCAAAACCTTTTAATTTCGCGTCAATCCTGCGTTGAATTTTAATGCAGTCAAGACTAACACAAGTTGCATATCTATAGTAGTTGTGTATTCCTATAACCTTTGAATTGTAAATATGTATTGCTTCTGCTTCATTTGTTGCCCCTTGCGGATTTTTTATAAATTCCAGCTGATTTATCAATTTATCCGTTTCCGCTTTTAATGCTTTATCGGATATATGCGAGCAAACAATATATTTGTTTCCCTTTTTAACCGCTTTCAGTTTAAAGCCAAGAAAATCCGAATATTTCTTTTTAAGATTTATTACTTTTGATTTTTCTTCACTTATTTGCAGTTTTAATCGGTCATTTAGCCATTGTTTTACTGCAATAAATGCTTTTTCTGCATCTTGCTTGTTACGGCAAAAGATTTTAAAATCATCAGCATAACGAACAATAAACATTTCCTTTAATTTGGTTTGTGATAATACTTTGTAAACATTACCTCTGTTTGGAGTTCCGTTCGAGTGCGGATAGGTTTTAATAGGTCTATGCGTTGGCATATTTTCCCATTGACTGCTTATCCACCAATCCAGCTCATTTAATACTACATTAGCAAGTAACGGTGATAAAATTCCACCTTGTGGAGTTCCCTTATCGGGATATATTTTATCGCCATTCGGCATTATGATAGGTGCTTTAAGCATTGCTTTTATTATGCATAAAAGTTTTTTATCTCTTACACCCATAGTCCAAAGTTGCTTTATTAGTTTTGAGTGGTTTACATTATCGAAAAATCCTTTAATGTCTACATCAACTACAAAATACAGATGTTGAGTTTGTATCATTTTACAACATTGTGCGATTGCGTGTTCTGCTGACCTATTCGGTCTGAACCCGTTTGACCTTTCGTGAAATTTTGCTTCACATATCGGCTCAAGTACCTGCAAGATACATTGTTGCACAATTCTATCTGTTATTGTAGGAATACCAAGCGGTCTTATTTTACCGTTTGGTTTGGGTATTTCTACCCGTTTGACTGGTTTTGGCTTGTACCATTCAAGTTTGTGCTGAATAGTTTTGATATACGAGTTTATTGGGATTTTCTCAATATTCGTAATATCCGCTCCGTCAACGCCGCTTGTTTTACTTCCGCTGTTACGCTTGATGTTTCTATACGCCATTTTTATGTTATTTTCATCTGTGATGATTTCCATAAGATTTGTAAAGATTTTGCTATCCTTACTTTTAGCGTACAATTCATCAAGAATACTTTGCATATCATAATATTCAGCGTGTCGGAGCTTTTTCCGCTTTGTCATAGGCAACTCCTCCTTTCGGATTTGTTTTTCTTTGTCATACTCGAAGCTATGAGTATCTATACCTATAACTATTTGAACAATAATGACTGGCGGCTATCCCTCTGCTATGTTATCCATAGCTTCATAGGTACTGTGCCGCCGCTCTCAGCCGAATAAAGTTGAGTTCCCTCAGTTTCCTTTGTTCAATTAAAACTGTTTCCTCAACACCGTACTCTGTGTAATCAGATTAGCATACGTTTCGACCTTTCCACGTTCCGATAATCCTATCTGTACATATATACTTAGGTGACTGCTCTAATCCTGTCAGCTTGCCAATGCCTGTAACATTGCAAGGTATTTCATAATTAGAATTTTTACTTTACCTCACTGAGCACTCTCGCTGGAGTGCCACTGCATTTCTACAGTGTCTACCTATAGACTTGTACATTCGCAGTTTCGTCAGACCTTTTACGGTCATTCTCACCATATATATTTTGTAGACCTCCGGCATATCAGATACATATCCCACCTCTGGGACACTTTCGTATAACACTTGTCTGTTATTTACGGTATCATTCTGCCGACTTCACCGAGCTTATGACACTTAATTATTACACATTAAATGCCATTCGGAGTATTAAGGCGGCGTTTCAAGGCGTTACCCTATCATTCCACCTGTCGGATTATCAGTTCTCCTAAACTGAAAACTTTTACGTTCTTTGTTTAGTGCATAAGCTTTTCACTTATGAACGTGTCGCACTCCAATGATAGCCGGTGTAGTAGGCATCAATGCCCGGTGTACCGCCATCAACATTACCCTTGTTTACACCGTCAAGCATTGTGCCGTCACTGTATTCAACACCGCGATTGAGTGCCGTTTCGCCCGACTTGGTATATTCGGGAACGCGATAGGTTAAATGTGATGTTTCCATATCACAATTCGGGCAATACACCGTTTCCGTTGTGACAGTCGCGTTGATGTCAAACTCATTTGTACGGTTATTTGCTTCTATCCACTTATCGGCGGGGTCAACATAGGTCGTTGACTGTGCCGCCATACTTACAGTCAGGACAAGGCTCATAACCATACCCGCCGTTAAAATACACGAGATAAATCTCTTAATCTTATTTGATATTTTCATTTTTTCAATCCTCCATTTGTCGTGAAATACGAAAAGCCGCCCGAAGCGGGCGGCTCTGCCGTTATCTTTCTTTCTGCTTATCAGCCTTTGAAGCCTGCTTTGCCTGCTTCGTGGTCTTGCCCGCTTCGTCTTTAGCTTTTTTCACAGCCTTAACAACAACTCTCTGCGGCATATTGACCTTTTCAGCAGATTTCCTTGATGCGCGAACAAGGTCGGGTACTTTGTCGGGAGTGGGGTTTTTCACAGCCTTAATCTCGCGTACCTTTTCCTTGACGCTCTGTTTAGCTTCCTCTACCTTTTCATCCTTTTTACCCGCGCGTGCGGTGTATCGCTTCTCTGACAGATTTTCGCTCTCGCGGGTTTTGCGGTTTTTTCCGTCAGGCGGCTTCTCTTTCGCGTCCGCTTTTTTATCGCCCTTATCCTTTGTCTTGTCGGGCGCGTCCTCTGTCTTGTCCTTTTTCTCGGTATCATCGACTACGGGCGTATTCAATCCGAGCTTGTCAACGATATGATTTATCTTTGCAACATCGTCCTGTTTTGCGATTATATCGCAAAATCCCGACTTGCCTTGTTTATCGGTCACAGCCGAGAATAACACACCGTATTTCTTAGACTCTGCCGAGAAATTTTTAAGGTCGCTTTCCTTTATCTGAAGAATACACAACGGCTTATCGGATTTAAGCAGATTTTTCAGATTTGTCATACCCTGCATTTGCTTATTATCCTTAACAAAGGCTATAAGCATTGCCGCGAGCTTCTCCGCGCCGAGTGCGGCGAGCTTCGTTGCCTGCTCCGTTATCTGTATTCCTTCTTTTACCATAAGGTCAGCGACTTCTCCGCTTTGTGTCATCGCGTTTCACCTCCTCCTGTTGTTTCTGTATTTCCTCAATTTCCTTTTGCTTTTGAGCAATTCTATCCGCGTCCACCATAATTGCGTCGCACATTTTAACATCGCTCCGAAGCGCGCGGAGCAGATTATTCAATTCCGCTAATCGCGCGGCTGCGTTCTCCGCCGCTTCGGGAATGGTGCGCTCTTTGTAAAGGCTCTTGCGCTGTTCAATCAGACTGTACGCTTTTTTCATAGCTTCCGCTTTGTATCCCTCAAGCTGCTGCGTTGTTTCGATATTGTTATCGAACAGGAAAAGCATTTGCTTTTTATATCGCTCAAACTTTATAAGCTCACCGCGCATATAATACGACACCTGTTTCGGTGCCTGCTTTTTCTGTATCTTTCCGAACAAATACAAATATCGGAAATACAACGCCTTGAAGCCTTTGAGCTTGATGCGCTTAGCTCTCTGCAAACTACCCCTTGTCCTATACCTTCTCACAGTAAGCGATGGCGGCACAGTCCATATACCGTTTCTTGCCGCTATAATCCTTTCGGCTATTGCGTTCTCCGTATAGTCTTTTCCAAGACTATCAAGACGGATTGCGCGTTTACCGAAGGGCGGTATAATTGATGTGTGCTTTATATTCTCGCCCTTGCGGTGTACCACATAACCGTTACTATTTAGTTTTCGCCAAAATTCCTTCATTGTGTAGGAGTGAGAGATAATCTCGTCAAGCTCCTTACGCATTTGTCCGCGAATGGTAGGCTTGCCTTCGGTAAACGCTTTCCACTCTGCATAGTGCATACCCTTTTTACTCATAGGATTTTCAATTACGGATAACTCATTTTCCCGACATAATCTGTCGGAGGTTTCGCGTATGACTTTGTAGTAGCTTTCGGGCGTTGACCTAAACTTGCCGCCGTCCTTGTATGATACGGAATTTACGACAATATGATTGTGTAGGTGAGCTTTATCAAGATGCGTTCCGATAACTACTTGAAACCTGTCACCAAAGCATTCCTCCGCGAACTCTTTACCTATACGGTGTGCAAGTTCGGGTGTCACATTATCGTCCGGCGAAAACGATTGGATATAGTGGTAGGCAAGAACACCATCCACTTTACCATACTGCTTCTTTGTCTGTACCATTTCAAAATATGCTGTATCTACCGACGCA
>JAFQYK010000553.1 GCA_017406485.1 Clostridia bacterium | reverse complement strand
CGTGCTGACACAAGGATATTTTAAAACAGTATTCGTACGAACCGTTTGAACCTATAATTAAGTACGGTATATTAAAGGCGCGCCTTGCCGACACGCTCACGGACGGCATACGCGCGGCATATCTTGAGAGCGTGGGGTATAAGGTGAGTATGATTGAGTATATATCGCCGCTGGAAACACCGAAAAACATTATGATACGCGCCGTGTACACAGGCAAAAAGAGCGCGAAGGCAAAAGAGGACTATGAGAACCTCAAAAAAATACTTCACGTTGAACCTGCGATAGAGCGGTTTTTAAAGGAAAAGCACGGATTTAAAATAACGATGGGAGAGGAGCACGATTATGGATTTTGAGGAAAAGACGCTGTCGGTAGAGCCGATATATGACGGTAAGATTTTTAAGGTCAGAAAAGAGCAGGTCGAGCTGCCGGACGGAAAGCAGTCAATACGCGAGCTTATCTCACACCCCGGCGGCGTGGGAGTAATCGCGGTAATGGAGGACAGGCAGGTATTTATGGTGACGCAGTACCGCATTGCGGCAAGGTCAATGATGCTCGAAATCCCTGCGGGTAAGCTGGAATACGGTGAGAATCCGTTAGAGTGCGGCAAGCGTGAGCTTATCGAGGAAACAGGCTACGAGGGCAGGGAGTTTACGCACTTGGGCAGCTATTACGCAACGCCCGGCTACTGTGAGGAGGTTTTAAATATCTACCTTGCGAGGGATCTGCATTTTGTCGGACAGCACCTTGATGAGGACGAATTTTTGAATGTGAAGAAATACGACCTTGACGAGCTTTATAATATGGTAATGAATAACGAAATACACGACACAAAAACAGCGATTGCCATTTTGAAGGCAAAGGCGATTTTAGGTTAAGAAAAAACGGACTGCGTGCAGTCCGTTTTTCTATGTGCCAAATATTGAATTATCTCTTTACAAATTCCTGCGTCCAGTAAATCGTGCCGCCGCTGTTTTTAATCGCGCCGATACCGATTTCCGTATATGTAGCATTCAAGATATTCTTTCTGTGACCTGACGAGTTCATCCACGCATTCATAACAGACGCGGCGCTTGACTGACCATAGGCGATATTTTCCGCTGCTGCGCGGTATGTAATACCTGCCGCCCTCATACGGTCAAACGGTGACTTGCCGTCGGGGTTGTTGTGGTCAAAGAAATGGCGGCTTATCATATCCTGACTGTGCGCCCTTGCAAGCGCGTCAAGGTCTGAAGCGCGCTTTAAGGGTGGCGCGCCTACCTTTGCGCGTTCCTCGTTGGTGAGCCGCAAAACCTCATCCTCCATCGCAGTCATTGAATTTGAAACCGGCGCGGTTGTTGGCTTTGCGGTTGGCTTTACAGTGGGTGCAGCGGTCGGCTTTGCAGTTGGCGCAACGGTCGGCTTTGCCGTGGGCGCTGCGGTCGGCTTTACAACAGGAGCCGCTGTCGGTTTAACAGTCGGAGCTGCTGTCGGTTTTGCCGTTGCGGATGGGATATTGAATTTGTCAATATCAATGCCAAGTGCTTTAAGTATATTTTTTGTGACAGTCTGACGGTCTGTTTTTGTCGTTTGTGTATTGCGCGCTCTGTTAAAGATATTGAAAATGCTTCTTGCATTTATGGAGCTTGCCTGTGCCGCGGTAGGCACAGCAAGAGTCGCGCAGATAAGTAACAATGGTAATTTCTTCATAGTTTTCCTTCCCTTCTTTTTCTTTGTTAGCATTGCTACAATTTGATTATACAACGAGTTTTAACCAAAGTAAACGAACAATGTTTTCCAAGGAAAAAGAGGGAAAAAAGACCGTCCTCAAAAGAGGACGGAAATAATAATTGCACTCTTTAGTACACATCAAACACACTTCTTGGTTTATTATGATAAGATACGCTTAGCACCAACCCTATCGCTATCATATTCGCCACCAGCGACGTACCGCCGTAGCTGATAAACGGCAGCGGAATACCCGTAACGGGCATAAGGCCTATACACATACCGATATTCTCAAAAACGTGGAACAGCATCATTGCGCCGACACCGACGCAAATGTACCTGCCAAACAGATTATCCGCCCTGCGCGCCGTTTTAAAGCACTTGTATACGAGCAAAAACAGAGCGGCGATAAGAAGTGTCGCTCCGATAAAGCCAAGCTCCTCGCAAACAACGCTGAAAATAAAGTCGGTTGATTTCGCCGGCAGATAACCCATCTGGTTCTGCGTGCCCTGCAGATAACCGTTACCCCATAGCTGACCTGAGCCGACCGCAATTTTTGACTGAATAACGTTGTAGCCGCGGTACAAGGGGTCGCTTTCGGGATTGAAAAAGACCTGTATTCTCTTTTGCTGATACTCCGACAGCACATAGCGGTATATAAGCGGCAGCGACGCGCCGCCCAGCACAAGCGCCGGAATTATATATTTATACGACAGCTTCGCCACAAACAGCAGGCATATAAACATAAACATAAACACAAACGCGCTTCCCATATCCGGCTGCAGCAGAATAAGTCCGACCATAACTCCTATATGCATCAAAAGTCCGAGAAGTACAAGCGGCTTGTTTATGCTCTCCTGCACCTTTGAAAGATGGTAGGAAAAGGTTACAATAAAGCACACCTTAGCAAACTCTGCCGGCTGTACGCCGATAACACCGAAGCGTATCCAGCTCCTTGCGCCCCAGTCACCGCTCGTACCGAAGATAAGCACAAGTATAAGTATCACAATTGAAAAAACAAATATCGGCTTTATCAGATTTTTTAGCTGCTCATAGTCAAAGAAGCACATAAACAGCATCGCACCCGTTCCGAGTGCGAACGCCGAGGATTGCACAAGCACATTTGTGTTAGACTGCGTTGTGCGCGTTGCAGAGTATATCATAACTATACCGAAAATGGCCAGCAGTATTGTCAGTATAAATAAAAACCAGTCAAATTCCATAAGCATAACGGAATTTTTTGAAACGCTTTTCGTTTTCAAGCTATCACCCCAATTATCCAGTATAAATATAGTATACAACATTATTCGGTTTTAAGCAATATTTTCATCCCTTTTTCGGGAATATTTTTATCCGTTAGCGGAAAATTTTGCAGAAAAAAGAAGCATTACGCACTTTTTTAGCGCGTATGCTTCTTTTGTGAGTTGTTCATTTTTCAGACGTGTTTTACAGCTTGATAACCTGAGCGTCAAACGCGTCGAGCGTTACTGTCTTGTCGCCCTTTTCGGTTTTAACCGTTGTTGTCTGCTTTGTATCGGCATTGTTTATAACAACCAGTTCGCCCACGCCCGGATAATAGCAGCACTCTGCGTTTGCGTTGTCTGTGAGGTAATTCTGATCAAGGCTCTCGCCTGCCGCGTCAAGTATCAGATTGAGAAGCGTTCTGTTGTTTGCTATGCCGTGTGTGAAGCTTGACATATAAATGCCCTTACCCTTGCCGAACTGCTTTTCCGTTATTGTCGGAACGCCGTCCTTTGCAGCGAGTACCTTTGTGTCGGCGTCAAGCAGGTAAATATTGCCCTTGCCCTTAATATCCGTACCGTCTACGACTGTACCGTTATTCTCTACATCGAAGGTGTACTTGCCGTGACAAAGCCTTGCGCCTGTGTCCTCGTCAACGCCCATAACGTGCGCCATACGGAACTCTGTGTCATAGCCGCAAACAGCCGACGGCTGATTAACGCCTATAAACGCGCCGCCCTTGGCTACCCATTCGGTAATCTTTGTAACAACCTCGTCGTCCTTCCACTTGAAGCCGCCCGACCAGGCGCTCTTTTTAAAGCCGGCGTTTATAACAACATCATAATTGTCTAAGCCCTTTTCCTTAACGTCCTCGAAGCTTATGAAGTCAACGTCAAACGGGAAGCCGGAAAGCGCCTCGATAACGTTTATAAGGTCAAGCTCCGGATGCTCGTGATAGTGACCGCCGCAGGTCCAGGAACGCAAGGAACCCCAGAACGTCAAAACTGCTACTCTCGGCTTTAACACATACGGCTTACCCGCCTTGTGGAACACCTGCAGCTCTCTGAATTCGTCCGAAATCTTTTCGATATAATCCTGGAAATCGGGGAACGGGATTGTGAGTGAAAGATAACCGCCAAGTCCAATTCTGTCAATCGGCGCGCGCAAAAGTCCGCGGCGCACATTTTTCCAATAGCCCTTTGCTTCAAGCGTCGGGTTGCCGCCCTCCATAAAGGTCGGCGCGCCGCCGAGGCCTACAGGGAACAGGTACGGGTGAAGTCTTATCTCGTGAGTTTCCACCGCGTCAACGCCCGCGCAAAGACGAGTTTCAAACGCGTTAAATACGCACTTAATAAGTCCGTCAAAGCCGAACTCCTTAAATCTCTTGCCCCAAGGCTCAACGCCTACCCAGCTATCGTCATAGAATACATATGCCTTCTTGCCGTAGCCGTGAACCATATCAACTAATTTCTTTCCGAAATTAACAACAAACTCGTTTACAAAGTCCATCCAGTCGAGCTTCTTCTGGTCGCAAACCATATGTGAAGCGTGGAGGTCGCCCTTGTTTATAAAGTCCTCCGAGGTCATAGCGTAGCCGTACTTCTTTTCAAATTCTTTCAGCGCAAGCGGTGAAACGGTGAAGTCATACGAAGCCCAGTCGGAGAAAAGATGTCTGTTTCTCTCGTTGCTGCCCCAAATCCATACGAAGTTGTAGAACATTGAGGTAAAGCGGACAACAGTTGTTGCCGGATGTGTTTCGCACCAGTTTTTGAGCCAGTCGAGCATAAAGGCTTGGGTTTCGGGATAGCGCGGGTCAATCTGTAAAAGATGCTCCTTGTCCCAGTTGTTTGTCGTGTGGTTGTACATCGAGATTTCTTCCCATATACGCCATACAAGGAAGTTTACCGTATACTTGTGATACGGAGTCGTTTTAAAGGTTACCGTGCCGTCAGAGTATGTCCAGTCCTTGACCTCCTCGTTTGTCGTGCGGTCAAATACCTGCCAGTATTCCTTACTTTCCTCACTGTCATTCAGCTTGAACTGCTCCGCGAAAAAGTCCTTCATAAGCTCAATAGTGAGCGTGTCGCCCTCCGCTACGACAGGGTTTGTCATAAGGAACGTCTGCTGGAGCTTATCCGGATTTTGCTTCGCCCATTCGTTGTGGTCGCGGATAATGCAGATGGTTGAATAAATACCGTAGCCCGCGTTTATAATTTCGGGTGACAATTCCGTACCGTCAGAGTCGCGTATAACGTCCGCGCCCCATTTTTCAGCCATTTGAAGCGTAAGCTCCTCATATCCGCTCTCGCCCGGAAGCGTGAAGCCGCCTGTTGTTTTTCCCATTATTTTTCTCTCCTTTGCATATTTTTTCTCAATAGAATTATTCTATCATATTTTAAATTTATTGTAAATAGGAAATGAAGAAGAATTTATCCCCTAAAAATTCCCGAACACAAACGCGCCGCTTTCGGTAAGCTCCTCCTCGCTTATGCCGTCGGTAACATACGCGCCGCTTTTTAATGCCGCGCTGCTCTCGCTCTTGTCGCATAACGACCAGTTTGCCCAGCTAATATTTCTCTCATTCATAAAATCAATCCAGCGCTGCGCTTCTTCAAGGAACACTCCGCCGTTTCCGTCAGCCGCGCTCGTACCCCATTCAGTTACGAATACCGGCAGTCCGCAATCGGCTATACGCTGTCTTAGCCAATCTGTATGCGTGCCGGCGTAGAAGTGGCAGGAATACATTATGTTTTCGCCTGTAAGCGGGTCTTTTGCAGCCTCGTGCAAATCCTGACTCCACGTGGGCGAGCCGACAAGGATAACGCCGTTTGAGTTTTCCCTTATAACGGGTATAATCCTTTCCGCATACGGTTTAACGTTACCGCTCCAAGTAACACCTCCGTTCGGCTCGTTACAAATCTCATACAAAACAGCGGGGCTGTCTGCGTACCGCGCCGTAATTTCCGAGAAAAACTCCGCTGCCGCGTCAGCGTTCGTGAGCGGGTCGCCGTCGGAGAGAATGTGCCAGTCGATTATGACGTACATATCCTGCCTTATCGCCGCGTCAACGGCGTTTATAAGCGTGTCCTTAACAGCGGGGTTTGACAGATAGCCTCCCTCGCCTGTGTACATCGCACAGCGAAACAGATTTGCGCCGTAACCGGCTGTTGCCTTAATCGCGTCCTCGGTTGCAAACTGCGGAAACCAGTGCAGGCCGTGAGAGGACATACCGTGAAGCACTACCGCCTCGCCGCGCTCGTTTACAAGCTGCGTACCCTCAACGCGCAGTCTGCCGTTTTCGCTCACACCGCCGCTGCGCTCCGTAACTGGCCTTGGCGCTTCCGTTGCCGCGGGCGCTTCGTATGGGGATAAATTGCCCTTTTTATTTGCCGCGCGCATAATGATAGCGCACGCCTCGGCGCGCGTAATGTTGGATCTGGGGTTTAAATTACCCTTATCATCACCGAACACAACACCGTTTGTTACCGCTGCAAAAACGCTGTCGTAGTACCTTCCGTCCAGCTCGGCAAAATCGGGAGCCTTTGCCGCGTCATTGTAATCGCCTTTGGCATCGGGCAAAAACGCCTTCATAACTATTTTAGTCGCAAGCTGACGAGTTATGGGCTCGTCATACGCGCTGGTCGACGCCGGTATTTCATCCCAGTCAAAATATCCCTCGTTAAGAGCGGCGTTCAGCATACCTTCGGCCCAATGTCCTGTCTGCCGTCCGAGGTGGTTTTCTGTTAGATTGGAAATTCTTCCGGTAATGCTCACAAACTCAGCCTTTGTAATAATTCCCGACGGGCGGAACGTGCCGTCCTCATAGCCGGCGAGGTAGCCCATATCGGTCATAGCCGTGACGTTTTCGTAAAACCAGTCGCCGCTTTGCACGTCTGAGAACCCATACGCGCACGAGGAAATAAGCATCAACGCCGCAAATAATAAAATACCTATTCTTCTTTTCATACTATCATTCCTTTCTTTTTTCATTGTATCATATTTTTATTGATATTTCCATAGAAACATCAATTTGCCAATCAAAAACGGTTTACAAAAAATACAACTTATGATAAAATACATATACATAAATTTGCAGGCTGAGGTGATTTTCTTGAATATATGTGTGTTTGGCGCGTCAAGCAGTATTATAGATGAAAAATATATAAGGGATGTTGAAGAACTCGGCAAAAGCATAGCCGGGAGAGGACACAATCTTATATTCGGCGCCGGTGCAAGTGGTCTTATGGGAGCGGTTGCAAGAGGCGCGTATGAAAAGGGCGGCAATATTGTCGGAGTAGTACCCGATTTCTTCAAGGACGACGATATGGGCGTTGACGGCAGGCTTTTTAAAAACTGCACTGAAATGGTTATAACCGAAAGTATGCGTGAAAGAAAGCGTATTATGGAAGAAAGATCAGACGCGTTTATAATAACGCCCGGCGGTATAGGCACTTACGAGGAATTTTTCGAGGTGTTCACGTTAAAGCAATTGGGGCGGCACAATAAGCCTATCGCAATCTATAACCTATACGGATACTATGACGCGATGCTCAAAATGCTGGAGGAATCCACAAACCGCAAATTTCTCCGCGCGGCGTGCAGCCGTCTTATCGAGGTTTTCACAGACGCAGACGAAATGCTTGACTATATCGAAAATTACATCCCTGAAAAAATCAACGTATTTGATACGAAGAATATTGAGAAGGATTAAAGGAGGTTTTTAAAGTGCGTTTTAAACAGGTGAT
>JAFQYK010000552.1 GCA_017406485.1 Clostridia bacterium | reverse complement strand
TTCTTTTGGTGCAGAAAAAGGATTTGATGATATGATTATTGGCAGAGTATACGGAAGCGTTGTATCAACGCATAAACTTGAGGCTCTTGTAGGCTATAAGTTTATGCTTGTGCAGTGCATCGAACACGGTCAGCTTGTAGACAAGTACCTTGTCGCGGTAGATACCATCGGCGCCGGAATGGGCGAGGATGTTATTATAACGCGCGGCAGCGGCGCGAGAATGGCTCTCGGCAAACCGGATGCCCCCGTTGACGCGGCGATTGTGGGTATTTTGGACGAGAAACAATGCTGACAGGAGGAAGCAAAATGACATTTGAGGAATTGCAGAAAATTGTATATGACGCGGGCATAGTCGGCGCAGGCGGCGCGGGCTTTCCTACGCATAGGAAATTTTCCGACAAGGTAAAACAGATTATAGTAAACGCGGCTGAATGTGAACCGCTGATGATGGTTGACCATCACCTTTTGGAGCATCACTTACAGTCTATTGTTGACACGCTCAACTTGCTTTGTGATGTAATAGGCGCAGACGAGGTAATTATCGGTATAAAGGGCAAGAATATGCACCTTTTAGATCCGAAAATCGTTGCGTCCTTGCAGGGTACGCGCGTGAGTATTCACGAAATCCCGGACATCTATCCCGCCGGCGACGAGGTTGTGCTTGTATATGAAACAACCGGCAAGATTATTCCCGAGGGCGCGATACCGGTAATGGTCGGCGTAATGGTTATCAATGTTGAAACCGTTTACAATATCCACTGCAAGGTAACGCGCAATGAAAACGTAACCGATAAATACATAACCATCGGCGGCGACACTGATAAGGATATTACGATAAAAGCGCCTGTCGGAATGAAGATTAAGGAGCTTTTGGAAACAGCAGGCTTCGGTAACCTTGAAGGTAAAGAGGTTATAAACGGCGGTCCTATGATGGGTAAGCTGGTTGACCTTGAAAACGACGTAGTAACCAAGACAACAAAGGGACTTCTCATATTCCCCGTAACTCATTCAATAATACAGAGAAAGAAAATGCCGATGTCAATGACGCTTAAACGCGCGTCAGCGGCTTGCTGTAACTGTACAATGTGTAGTGATATGTGCCCAAGACAGCTTTTGGGCTACGATTTGCACGTACATAAAACGCTCCGCGCGGCTTCACACGCGGAGGTACAGAACACCGAGAGCTTTTTGCAGTCGGCTTTGTGCTGCGGCTGCGGAGTCTGTACGGTAATCGCCTGTCAGCAGATGCTTGACCCGCAGGCAATCTCAATGGAGGTTAAGGGACAGCTTGGCAGACAGGGTTTAAGACGTCAGAACAACAAGGCGCCCGAAAAGGTACGCGACGAAAGAGCAGGCAGACTTGTTTCGTCGCAGGTGCTTATTGACAAATTAGGCATCAGAAAGTACGTAAAGGATAAGGTTACGAGGGATTATATGGAATTTAATCCCAAGACCGTATATATAGAGCTGAAGCAGCACGTCGGCAAACCGGCAACCGCAACCGTCAAGGCAGGTAAAAAGGTTAAGAAAGGCGATATAGTTGCACAGACAGCATATGAGGATTTAGGCACAACGATGCATTCAAGTATTAACGGCACAGTCAAAGCAGTCACCGACCGCTTTGTTATAATAGAGAGATAAGGCGGTGGATGATATGAATTCAATAGGATTAGTAGAAGTTAAAAACGTATCCAAGGGCGTTGTCGTAACAGATGAAATGCTCAAAAGTGCAGGAGTAACACTTATAAGCTCCGGCTCGGTATGTCCGGGCAAATTTGTGACAATAGTTGGTGGAGAACTAAGCGCGATACACGCCGCCGTTGACAGGGCAGTGCTTGTTGCGGAGGACGCGCTGATTGACAAATTTGTAATAGGTAACCTCGGTGAGCACGTGTTTGAAGCTATTTGCGGCACGGCGGAGGTCAAGGAAAAGAGGGCGTTTGGTATAGTTGAAACATTTACGGCGGCAAGCGCGATTGAGGCTGCCGACGCGGCTGTTAAAGCCGGTGATATTGAGCTTATCGAGGTACGCGTTGCGCGCGGTATGGCGGGCAAGTGCTTCGCTTCGATGACGGGCGATGTTGCCGATGTACGCGCGGCTGTTGAAGCAGGCGCTGCAATAGCGGCAAGACAGGGCGTTTTGATAAATACTGAGGTAATCGCCAATCCGCACCCCGAACTTTGGGAAGCGGTACTGTAACAGTACAAATAAAAACGGCTCATACGAGCCGTTTTTTTTGTTATCCAAAATCGTGCCTTGACCCGCCGTTAAAATCAATCCTTTCCATTTCAACAACGATTTTCTCAATACACTCAAAATCCGAAAGAGTATCATCGTCAAGAATATCGTGAATGTTGTTTAAGGTCTGAAAACAAATATCACTCACTATCTTTTCAATTCTTTCCGAAAAATCAATATTGATATTTATATTGCCATTTTCGGCGGCTTGATTTAGTAATGCTATTAGTAATTCCATAATTTTTATCTCCTTTTATAA
>JAFQYK010000551.1 GCA_017406485.1 Clostridia bacterium | reverse complement strand
CTCTCCGCGCTGGGTGTTGACGAGGATACCATTATGCGGGACTTTTTGCTGACAAACATATTTAACGCCGATCGTATCAAAAGCGAACGCAAAATGCTTATAGAAAACGGCTATGAAGGCGAGGAGCTTGAATTGATTTTGACGTGTATGGACAAGGTCAACGAGCAGTATATGTACAACGCGCTGGACTGGCTAAAAGAAAATTACGGCTCCGTAACGGGATACATCACCGAAGAACTGGGCGTTACAAACGAACAGCTTGAAACGCTTAAAAATAAATACCTTGAAAGAACCGAAAGTCTGTCATAACGGAAAAGACAGTAAAAGAATATGCATAAACCAAAAAAAACCGCCCGGGGCTTTATGCTTCAGGGCGGTTTTTGTAGATATGGATTAAACTACTTTACGTACATTTCAGAATATTTCTCTGTGACATCGGTAGGCAGCTCGAAATGCTGGAAATCCTTTCGGTCTGTCCAGTCGCCTCCCCATTCAAATCCTTTTTCCGTAAAGAGCGTATAACACAAATCACCTTTTTCTATCTTGTAATCGAAACTCTGCGTTCTGTCCAGATAGGCTTTTCCTGTGGCAGGCTCTATTACTTCTTCCTGAGTGCCGTCCTCCTTTGCTACAATTTTATGATAGGGGTTATACAGCGTGTTGATATCTACCGCCATTCCCAGTCCGTGCTTTGAAATCTTGTTCGTATGCGATATGAACCGGAAATTAAAGCTGGATGAGTTATTGTCACGCATCATTGTCTCGTCATCGGCCAGATAGTTATCAGGAAGCACCATTCTCTCTATAGGATATCCCGCATCATATAGCTTCTCGAATATTTCCAGGACATCTTCCGCAATCAGCTTATGTACTACCATTTCCCCCTGATGAGTATTGCCGTCCTTATCCTTGTGCAAAACCATCAGATAACGAAGATCCTCCCTTGGAACAATACAGTCCTCTTTGTAAGTATTTCCGTTTTTCATTCTGTCAAACAAATCGTTGGAAATTTCACGGATGGAAAAACCCTCCCTGAATTCTTTGCCTGTCGAAGTTGCGACCGGTGTTTTTCCTGTATTATCAGACTGCTGATTGCTTGTTTTTTGACTGCAGGCGGTCAAACCGGCAACAAGCACGCATATCATTGCAACAGTGAACAGTTTTTTCTTCATAATTCTTCTCCCTTCTATCGAATAACTGCATTGTATCACAATCTTTCCGTTCACGCAATCAAAAAAATTAAAACTCTGCAAAATAAATGACTCCGCAAAGATATATTCCTCTTTTTCTGTAATTTAAAATAAAAATACGGATACCGTTTCATTGTCGTATCAACTGCACTGCGCGTCGGGGTCTGTTAAGTCACGCAGCCTTGACAACAAGCGGCGTTTTATAGTATTATATATTTAGTAGATTGTAAAAAAATACATCGCGGAAATATTAAGTGATGGCCGTTATTATAAGTAAAAGGAGGTGATTTGATATGTTGTTTCTGAAATTCAGACGAATTATATCAGGTTTGATGGCGGCTGTTATACTGGTATCGGCAGGCGCGGTGGCTGTAGCTGAAAACAAGGCGATGCCGGCGGAATTTTCGGGTACCTATCAGTTTCAGGAGGTTGGCACTCTGCGGGATGTTGCTGACAGAGTCGGAGGACTTATGCTTAAAAGCATAGACGATTATATTAAATCATCCGGTAATAAAAATCCCAATGTGTTGAGCGAGCTTATTGAGGTATTGCTTCATAATGCCGAAACACACAATGAGGTGCATAGAAATCGGGAGAGGACGGATCTGTTTTACTTCAACGAGGATTGGTTTAAAGGCAACGCCGCCGACGGAACGCCCGATTTGGATATGGCAATCATGTCCCAACAGCTCAGTCTTGCAGTGTGTACCAACGCCGAAACGGGCGCCGATGCGAACGCTTTTCTTGAGAAATTGGGCTTTGATAATATCAGAGTTTACAACAGTGAGGACGAAGGTGTAGATACTGATGCCCTGGGTACGCGGTTTGTTATAGCTGCCAAGCCGCTTGCAGATGGCACAACACTTGTGACGGTGTTACCGGACATAAGCAACACTGCGCCCTCGTGGGTGGATAACCTGGACGTAGGCAGTATGGATACAGATGGCATTTATCACGGCGGCTTCAGCAAGGCGGCCAAGTTTGCAAAGGACTGCTTAGACGAGTATGTGGAGGGTATAAGCGGTGATGTGAAGTATTGGATAACAGGCTATAGCCGCGGCGGAGCAATTTCAAATTTACTATCCGCCTTTCTGACCGATGATCCGCTGTCCGGAGCGGAACAGAAGGATGTTTTTACTTATACCTTCTCCAGCCCCGGCACTGTGGAACTGACTGAGTCTGACACCACGCATAACAACATACATAACTATATATCAAAATATGACATAGTTCCGGCTTTGCCGCCGCATATGGTGTCTGACGGAATGAATATAGACGGCACTTCAAGTGATGATGGACTGACCTTCCGCCGTTACGGTGTTGACCACATTATCCAGGATGTTGAGGGAGTTGAGGAAACTGATATTTTAGAATACATTTACGCAATATCTCCTACAATCTTTGAGGACTACCGTATGCACGGTATGGCAACTGATTTTGCCGAGATGGAGGTAGTAATTCCGGATACGCTTAACCTTGAACTGCACGGCACTATCGGTACATTAACGGATGCCATTGTTGAGCGGATGTATGGCGCAAACCCGGAAGATATGGCAGGTATAGTTTCAAGCATTGACACTATCGCCGAGCTTTTTAGCCGCGAGACGGCGGGACTGCTGAAAGACTTTTTTGAGCAGATACAAGTCATCACTGCTCCCGAACAGATTGACGAGCAAAAACTTAACGCTTTGATGACATCTGTTCACAGAGTGCTGACATCTTTGGCTGAATATGATGTGAGCGGCTTGACGCGTGAGGTGGAGAATTCACCCACGCAAGATCAATTTATCTATGATTACGACGAAAAGATACAGACTGCGGCCATACAGGCCTTGACCACCTTACTTGACGCGCGCGACGGTATGAATGAGGAAAGTAAACGCCGCGCGGCTCAATTCAAAGCGTTACTGAACGGAGCTTTGACTGTCTCGCACAACATTAAGCGTATTTTATACGCGCACTACCCTGAGGTCTATCTGTCCTGGATGAGAGCCGGTGCCGCTACTGACGAAAACAGCTTCTACTATGGCGGTGTTGTGGCGCCGATGGGCAGGGTCAAGGACTGCGGTGAGACAGAATTTGCTCTGCTTGGCGATGCTAAATATGACTCCGCGGTTACAATGACCGGCGCTGACGGTGTAACTGCCAACGTTAACTACGCCTCCTATGCCGATGCCGTAAAAGTGCGCCCCGGAACCATCGATATATCGGATATCAATGCCGTGGGAAGCAAGACCGATACAGAAACATTATTAAGTAAAGACATAGACGCAGGTAATGTGCTAAAGATGGAAGGAAATATCTCTGTAAATAAAGATACCTATTTGCTGGAGAATAACCTGACAAGTTCGGAGCTGACTATGCGTGCGGAGGGTGCGTTCAAGATGTTGTTCAGCTATTTGCTTAAAGGCTATGCCGAACTCAAAGAGCGCGCTGTTACAGGTACGGCTGCGAATGACGACTCCTCAACTGACTGGAAAGCTTATAGTGTAGAGGTGAAATCAGCTAAGGAGGAGGATGAAAGCCCGTCTTTGCGTATGCTTGTCGATAATGCTACAGCGGTGAACACCCGCGTTGATTCGGAAGCAAATACAATAGTCACTACCCGCAAAATGTTCGTTGGCAACGAGGAACTTATGAATAAAACCATAACGGAATGGAATGTGACGAATTCAGGCAGCGTCATCAACTATCGTGTTGGCTATGATAATGACGGTAATGTGTCAAATGTGTGCGCAACACTGAAACTGACGATCCCCGAAGATATAAATACACTGTCGTTTACCTGGAAGAACAAGACGCAGCAGCTTGCGGTCACACCGGCTTTCGGCATAAAATCCGTAAAAGTCGAGAATGACACAATAAAATCAGTCGAGCTAAAGGGTGAGCCGGAGTCGTCAGCGATATATGTCGCGGTATATGACAGCGCCGCCGCGCTCAAGGATGTGATAAGAGTTGATGTAACTAAAGAAACGAGCTATGACTTTGATTTGCCGCTGATACAGAACGGCTCGTATAAGGTATTGCTTTGGGGCACCGATATGAAGCCTATTGGGATGATGGAATAAATTATAAGAATGGAGGAAACGAAATTGTCAGAGTTATACCGCAAGACGCCTATAATGGGCTGGGCGTCATGGAACTGTTTTAGGACGCACATAAGCGAGGAAATTATGAAGGAGCAGGCGGACGCGCTCAAAAGAACAGGTCTTGCCGAT
>JAFQYK010000550.1 GCA_017406485.1 Clostridia bacterium | reverse complement strand
TTTTGCGGCATTCTCATCCTCTCCAAACGGTATGGATAGCTGAGGAGCAGTAATAGCTATCAGTTTATTGAATATATCATTTTCATCCATTGCAGATTTCACCTCACATAATCTATATAGTTATTGTATTGATTAAGCGGTCAATAGTAAATAAACCACAGGTCAAGTCGTTGACCTATGGTTTATATAATCCGAAAAAAATGAAAAAAATAACGGGAATAGATAAATCCCGTTTAAATATGGCGAATTCGCCGTAATATTTAGCTGTCTGATTTTTCTTTGTTTGAGTGAAATGCTTTCTTTATTTGTCTAACAATCTCTATGATTGCCTGCTTTTCATCCGGTGAACAGTCGGAGAGCAGGTTAGAGAACTCATTGCTGTAGATTTTATTCACGGACTTTGTATCGGCGGGCAGAAGCTCGTCAGCCGATATTTGGAGTGCTTCTACAATTCGGACAAAGGTCGTAATTCGGATATTTGTTTTACCGAGCTCTATATCGCTGACATTTGCGGAGGATATATGCGCCGCAAAAGCAAGGTCATTCTGCGTCATACCCTTTGCAACTCGTATTTTTCGTATTTTCTGTCCTATTTGCTTTATCATTACTTGCTCGTCCAAGCCTCTCACCTCAAATCCACGAAATTCTGCGTTTTCTAAATTTTATCATCAGTTTATGACACTGTGAACAGCTTATGAGATAAAAAACAGCCAATGAGGTATAATTAGGTGTAAATTTTTTTTAGGAGGTACATAAAAATGACACTTAATTATGCTTTAATCGGAAGGCGAATCAAAGCTGCCCGGAAGAGAGTAGGACTGACACAGGCGATGCTTGCGGAGGTTGTGGACAAGAGTACGAGCCATATCAGCTACATTGAAACCGGTAAGAAACAGCTCAGTCTTGAAACGCTGGTTGATATTGCCAATGCACTGCATGTAACCGCTGACTTTATCTTAGCCGATAATCAGCAGTATATGCGTGGCGGAGCAGAGGAGTTTGCCTCTGTTTTAGACGGATGCAGTGCCACTGAGGTGAAAATAATTATTGACACAGTGATTGCGCTCAGAGAAAGCCTCAAAGAAGCGGAGAGCCGGCGACTTTCTGATAATTATATTCAATAAAACGCTTTGATTCAATAAACCGGCAGTCATCTGTTTGACACCCAGTGCATACTGTCCGATTACATTTCCGCAAATCATGACTACATTTTCGGTATGACCACGCAATAAGGTATGTTTTATGGTAAAATGTATATATCATAAGAAAAGACCGATTATTAGCAGAGGATTTGAATATGGCTAAGTATTGTACTATTCGTATAACAATGCCGGAGCAGATGGCTGATAAGGTAACAAAAACACTAAGCAAGAACGGGTTGACGCTCGAACAGGCGATCAATGCGTTCTTGTTGTGGTGCGTAAATAATCCTGACCTTATGAAAAATTGGTATGAAGAGAACAAGCATTTATTGGAGGAAGATGATGGACTTGCTGTTGAGATACTCGAATAGAATAACGCAGACAGAGTTTTGCGAGCATATTGATGATGATGACTTTTTCAAGGTTTACGGAAATCCGGTGGTCATTGAAACTGACGAGGGAAAAGACCTCATTTGTATGACTGTGGAGTATTACGAGCGTAAATTCGGGGAAAAGATAGAAATTAACAAAGATAAAGATGAATAGGGGGGTGCTGTGATGATATTGATAACCGGCGATGTACACTGTCCGCACGATATATCGAAGTTGAAACCGGACAACTTTCCGGATGGGCATTTGACTAAAAATGACTATTTGATTGTTTGCGGTGATATGGGAATAGTGTGGGACGGCTCTAAACATGATGAATATTGGAAAGAGTGGTTTGAGCAAAGGAACTATACCACTCTGTTTGTTGACGGCAATCATGAGAATCACCCGCTGCTGAACGAATACCCGGTGGTTGAATGGCATGGCGGCAAAGTGCATCAGATTATGCCGTCGGTACTGCATTTGATGAGAGGTCAGATATTTGACATAGAAGGCAGTTCGTTCCTTGCACTTGGCGGAGCAAAATCGCACGATATAGAATATAGGATTGAAGGCTTGTCTTGGTGGAGGGAAGAGGTGTTTAGTCAGGATGACTACATCGAAGCAATAAGAAATCTGCGGAAAAGAGATTTTTTAGTGGATTATGTGATTTCCCACGACTGCCCGTCTCATGTTCTGCCGGCAATAGGAAGTTACTTAGAACGAAATGAGCATACAGACATGCTTGAGAAGATTTATCAGCAAATAGGGTACACAAGGTGGTATTTCGGACATCATCATGTCAATATGACCTTGCCGGAAAATATGCGCTGTTTGTATGAAGACATCATAGAAGTGAAATGATTTTTACTTTGAGGAGGAAGGTGAAGATATATGCCGGACGGAAAATTTAACATACCGCAGTCTGAAATTGAAAGTTTATCTCGTATGTTGCTTCCGAAAATTCAGGCTTTCTATGCATCAGAGGATGGAAAAGCACAATATCAAAGGTGGCTCGACGAAGAGAATGCTGAATGCAATAATAAAGAAAACCCACAAGAGAAGTGAAATCGAGCCATGCTCTCTTGCAGATTTTTCGACAATGTGATATAATTTCAGCATCATATAGAAAAGTTGGTGATCTGGAATGCAGCAAGAACCTTCTGTAAAAGATTATACTGAGTGGAGACAGAATCAGCCTGATGAGCAATCAGTTAAAGAATTGAGCAAGGCTGCAATGGATACTGTTAACCGTGAAAAAGCGTGGGAGTTATTGCGGAAATATAACAAGGACTCATTCCATCTGCGTCACGCGCTGACGGTCGAGGGAGTAATGCGGTATTTTGCAAAAGAAAAAGGTTATGACGAGAACTTTTGGGGAATAGCCGGTCTTTTGCATGATATTGACTTTGAACTCTATCCGGACGAGCATTGCATAAAAGCACCGGAACTTTTGAGCGAAGGCGGCTTTGGCGATGATATAATCCATGCGGTCTGTTCACATGGCTGGGCAATAACGGTTGATATAAAGCCTGAGCATGAGATGGAAAAAATATTGTACGCCACAGATGAACTCACAGGACTAATTTGGGCAGCTGCTGAAATGCGTCCGTCAAAGAGTACACAGGATATGGAATTAAAGAGCCTTAAAAAGAAATACAAGAGCAAGAATTTTGCCGCCGGCTGTTCAAGAGAAATAATAGAGCGTGGTGCAGAGCTTCTCGGTTGGGAACTTGATGATCTCTTGTGGAACACAATCCTCGCAATGAGAAGCTGCGAGACAAGCGTAAATGAAAAAATGTCCGAATTGTACTAAAAGACGAAATTCGGACGAAAAAACAACTAAATGCGAAAAAACGGCTTTATCATCAGGTTTTTAGCAGGGGGGTAGTCGAAATAATTTTGACTTCGAGTACCTTACCCCCCTCAAAGGAATAACGACTTATTGTATCAAACAATGAGTACAAACACACCTTTGTACAACCAGTTTGATACAACGCCTAACCGCAGTTCTACTGCGGTTTTTGCGTTTTCGGAGTAATTTTTTTATGCTCATTTTTGCGTTTATTTCGTCTTTTCGTAGAAATCTTTACCCCCCTCTAATTTATTTCGACTTCTCGCCGATGCTAATTTCGTCTTTTCGTCCTTCGAGTACAACCCTTCAAATTTTTTTCGACTTCTTGTGGACGCTATTTTCTACCCCCCCTCCGAGCTTTATTTCGACTTCGAGTAGAAAAAACGGCTTTCTTATGCGAAATTTTAAGGGCGATAGGGGGGTAGTAGACACGCCATTATTTGAGGTAGACACGGTTGGGGTAAAGGTTAGACACGGAGGATTTTTGTTTACAATTCATCAGCTTTATGCTAAAATGGAAATGATGAAGTATTGTGTGGGAGGTATATAAAAATGGCTGAGTTACTCGACAGGGAATTATACAGAAAGATTAAGCGGATGGACAGGAACACCTTGGAGTCGCTTATAAAAGAATTCTATGATATGGGCAGAGAAAGCGCAGAAGAGGCAAATGTCGATATAGACGCTTTACGAGCCGACATAGGCAAGATTAAGGGTATAGGCGAGAGGCGGCTTGAGGAGATAATGAATGTTATTCAAATGCACCTCACGCTTGGATAAGTAGTATCGCTATGAACCCCTGCCAAAATGCTGATTTGTTTTGTGGGATTGTTAGTGCTAATGTGGTTTTGATGCTTTACAAATGCTTTCGTGCGTGATAGAATGAAAATATAAAATGATTTGTGGATGGTGTTTCAAATGATAAAGCTGTTTGACAAGAGAAATGTATTAAAAAATTTATTTATCTGTATTACTATGGTGCTTGTTCTAACAGTAACAGGCTGTACAAGCAGCGCCGCTAAAAAGGCGATGGAAGAAACCCGTCTTGCAGTGTCTAACGGCGAATATCAGGAGGCACTTACATATGCAAAGCTTGCTGTTAAGGAAGGCGTTAAAGATGAAAAGTTTTTGAGTCTTTTTCAAGTTCTGACGGATTACCAGTCTGCCGAGGATGCTCTTAGTAATAACGATCCAGATAAAGCACAGAGTATTCTTAATGAAATAAAAGACCTTGACGGCAGCGGTATGACCGCCGCTGTAAAAGCCGCGAAGGAGCGTGCTGACAGCTTGTTGCTTGCGGCAAAGGAGTTTGAGGACGACATAGGGGAAATAGAGCAAGATATTACAAAAGAACGGTTTTATATTGCCTATGACGAGGCTGAGGAATTACTTAAGGAAACAAAATTAACAGTAGGTCAGCGTGAACGGGCAGAGGGACTGTTCAAACAGGCGGAGGAGGGTAAGAACGCAAAGAAAGCTTCGTCAGCTTCAGCAACGCCAAAGCCTGCAACGTCGGCATCTAATTCATCATCAAGTTCGTCATCATCGAGCGGTAGCGGAGGCAAGGCAATGGCAACAAAGGATGAGGCTGTGGAGATTGCGCGTGAGTTCCTTGGTATATCTAAAACTGCAAAATATACCTATGATGTGGAGCTTGTGCAGGATTATTATTATGTTCATTTCGAGGTTGACTACGGCGGCGAGGAGCTGGATGAAATAGGCTGTAAGGTTGATGCCTTGGGCTTTTACGCATACGATCCGGCAGGATGATAAATACAAAATATTGCGATAGTTTTTTGCAAATAGATTTATGAATGCGTCACTACGATTGAGAAGTGACGTATTTTTTTGCTGCAAAATTCTCTTGACTTGTGCCGCAAGTAGAGCGATACTATCATACTGACAAAACCGATGGGAGTGAGACTATGGCATAAAATTTACTACGAAAATTATTGACATTTTCTTTTGATAGCTATTATGTGTAAAAATGGTGATAATATAAGAATTGGAAAGGAGATGTTGATAATGCGAAAAATCGACAATGAACTAATTGAAAAGTACAAAAACTACCTTATTGATGAGGAACGGTCACAGGCGACAGTGGAAAAATATGTTCGGGACATCGGCTTTTTCAACGAGTGGCTATCGGGCAGAGAGGTTAATAAGCGGCTTGTTCTGGAGTACAAGGAAAAGGTTATGGAGGGACACGCTCCACGAAGTGTAAACTCGGTTATATCCTCACTGAACAGCCTGTTTAATTATCTCGGCTGGCATGACTGCCGGGTAAAAACGCTGAAAATCCAAAAGCAGATATTTGCCGACAGGGATAAGGAACTTACGGAAGCCGAGTACGACAGACTTCTAAGTGCTGCAAAAAGCAAGAAAAATGAAAGACTTTATCTGCTTATGCAGACGATATGCTCAACGGGTATCCGCGTCTCGGAATTGCGGTTCATCACAGCAGAGGCAGTGAACAGCGGACGCGCAAATATTAACTGCAAAGGAAAGATGCGAACGGTTATATTGCCGAGACAGCTTTGCAGAATGCTTAAAAAATATGTTCGTGAACAGGGAATTGCAAACGGCTCGGTATTCATCAGCAAGAACGGAAAACCACTCAATCGGAGCAATATATGGTCGGACATGAAAAAGCTTGCTGACAGTGCCGGAGTGGATAGGAATAAGGTGTTCCCGCACAATCTAAGACATCTGTTTGCTCGCACCTATTACTCATTGGAACGCGACATTGTAAGGCTTGCCGATATACTCGGTCACAGTAGCGTAAACACCACTCGCATTTACACGATGGAGACCGGCGAGGTGCATCGCAGACAAATTGAACGCATGAATTTACTGCGTTGCTAAAAGCCGTACCACATAATTCTGATTATGTAGTCAAAAACGGCTCAACAATCAAAAATTTACATATAAATACTATCACGATTTTGGAATTCAGTCAATGATTTTCGGAGTAAAAGCGGAAAAATAGGAAATAAAATTGAATAAAGGCAACACAAACAGACCAATGCGGATTAAAAGCCGTCATCGGTCTTGATGTCGTAGTAAATATAGTGCTTGATTTACCGAGCGAGATTAAGTTGTAATCACATAATCAGAATTATGTGTTGCGGTGGATAAAGGAACGGATTATGGATTACGAATTAAAAGAAACAACCGAGATTGAGAAATTCATCTCAGAACATAAAAATTCAAATGCAAGCTTGGGGGAAATACTTAACATTAATCCTGCAAGTTATCAGAATGCCTACATAAGCGAGATCGGATTTAACAATGCAGGACTTGGACTTTTCCAGAGATACAAAGGCTGCGAGGATTATCCCGTTTCAGAGCTGCTGCGGCTGACATTGGACGAAATGAGCAGAATACGCAATCTTGGTGAAAGAGGCTTAATATATATTTTGAATACCCTGCACACATTCCTTAAAAACTATGAGGTACGGTATTTTCCGCATGAGTCTGTGTATGAGGGTGATATAAACATATATCGTTTGGACAGAGCGTTGAGGAATTTAATGTGTGGTGAAACCGTTGACGATATTAAATTCAGAGAGGATGAGCTTCCGTATGTTGAGAAATACATGGAAGCGACGAGTGTGCTTGACAGGTTTATTTGTGAGAGGGCATATAAAAACGATAGGTATATTATTGACTTGGCAAATTCACTGTTCAAATCATCAAATGAAATTGCACTGTGTGTTGAGTACAAACAGCGGCTTGAGGAGACTTTTTACAGAATTCCGGCGGATATACGAAAAAAACACATGCGACCTTTTGTAAGCGCATATCACCTCAAAAACGAAAACTTGCAGTATGAGTATTTAATGAGCTTCGATGAGTCGATGACAATAAATGATGTTTACAGTGAAGTACGAAAAAATCACACAATTTGGTATTCGCTGTACATGGGTCTGATGAGTTTTTTCGAATGGCTCAATTTTGACATAAGTAATATTACAGATGAGATATTAGCACCGCTTAAAACAAATATGCTTGATAGAATAATATTTGCAGACAGGGCGCGTGGCCTGAAATTGGGCGAAGCAATCGAAAAATACGATATTACACGCAATAGACTGTACGGCTTGGAAGGTCATGTAGCAAGAGCGTTTTATAAATCGCACATAAATAGTAAATATGACATATTTGCGATGGTGTATGCGATGAGAGATAACGGATTCCATAAGGTTGATATTGATGATTTGAAAACTGCAATAGGCGACGAAAATGCCGAGCTTATATGGTATTCGGTAAGACGGCTAAAGAATTATTACCGTACAGAGCTGTACAGTTATCGCGGTTATCGTGAGGTATTGGGAGACAGGGTAACAATGGGGATATGGTTTTGTGATTAGAGAAATGAAAGAGAAAATATGCAGCTTTTGCGGACACAGGGACGCGGATATT
>JAFQYK010000549.1 GCA_017406485.1 Clostridia bacterium | reverse complement strand
GTCGTTAAGTATTGCAATTACATTCTCGCCGGGCACGATATATTTCGTTATATCGAAGCCCATCGCCGCGATACCCGCCTCGTAGTAGCCTACCTTCTGACCGTTTACCCACACATAAGCCGCCTGACGTATTCCTTCAAGCTCAAAGAATACCTTGCCGTCCGTAGGGATTGCGGGAGCGGTAAAGGTTTTTCTGTAGAGCAGCACATTCCTGTAACCGCCGCCGGCGTCGCCTATTATAGCGTTAAACGAGTTCGCGCCTCCGCCTATTCCGTGAGGGATACTTACAGACTCCCATTCGGAATCATCGTAGTCCTTCTCATAGAATTTCTTTCCGTTCTTGTCCGCCGCTGATACAACTTCCCATATATCAGTACCGGTATTTCCCACATTGAAAAACTTCCAGTCCAAATTCATATTATACGTAACCGAAGGACTGTCCGGCCTGGTATAATCCTGACCGATACCGTCGTTTGGTTCCGCAAATACGGGGATTGCCGCAGCCTGCGCTATCACAGACAGCGCCAGCAGCAGAGATAGAAGAACATTTAATCTTTTCTTCATTTTCTTACCTCCTTATATATCTACATTTTTATTGTTCAAATAAGCTTGCCTTTATCGGCTCGGTTACCGGTTCATATTTATCGGTCCATATGAAAATCCTGTAGCTGTCAGTATCCTCAAGTCCTGTCGGTTTTGTGATATTTACAACGCCTGTTTCGCTGTCAAATACCTCTGTTCTCACTTCCTTAAGCACTCCACCGCTGTACACTGCAATATATGCCGTTAAAGCGGGCACTTCAGCCGATACGCCGTCCTTTAAGGACACTGTCAGCGTTGCGGTGTCCGATGTCGCATTTGTTTTTTCAATCTGAATTATATCATCAAATCCGCTTAGCAACGGAATATATGTATGCGTTACCGGCTGCTGTACCTCCTTGAAGGTTACAGCTATGGTTGTATCAGTTGTGACCGTTGTTTTATATACACCCTCAGTCTTACCTACTTCCGTTTCCTCGCCTGTGCTGCCGTCTGTCGTTGCATACGCGTAAACCTTGTCTACCTCGTAGCCCTCTTCGGGAACGGGTACAATCGTGATTTCTGTATCCTCCTCAACCGTTTCTCCGCTTGCTATACCTGTTACGGAATATGTACCGCCTGTCGCGGAGCCGGTATAGGTTAGAGTGACATTTGGCTTTACAAACACAACCGCGATTATCTGTGCGTCTTCTTTACCTGTTACGGATACCGTCGCCGTGCCTTCTGCTGCATTAACCGCCTCGCCATCGTCGATTTTTACAGACTTTACAACCTTATCATTCTTTCCTGTAACTGTAACCTCGGCTGTCTGTCCGACCTTTGCCGGCAAGCCTGTTACTGTAACATCATCGGAATCCGCTGTTATAGCGCCGCAGGTCTTGTCGTAGATGTACGACTGCGCTATGTATGCATCGCCTGTACCCTGCGCCGATATAATATCAAATTTAATATCTCTGAAGGTAATCTCTTCACTCTTTACATCTTCTCCCGAAGTCAGATTTGTAACAGTCAGTGTGATTTTGTTGTTTACCAAATCGGAAACATATGTAACATTATACCAATTCTGCGGCTTGAGTGTTAATACCGATTTTGCGGCTATGCCATCTGTGGTTGTGACAGCTTCGCTGTCTCCCGCTGAAAAGCTCATTGTATAGCTATAACCGCCGCTCTTATAATTTGTACCGCTGCTGCCGTTTCTTTCGCCAAATTTCAGTTCAGCTTCTGCACCCTCATCAAGCGCTATATTTACGCTGCTATACAAGCTTGTCGCAGCCGCAGATATTCCTACCCATGAGCTTCCGGACTTCTGATAATTAAGGTCTGCGGTATAATCTCCCAGCTTATACGCGCCGCTCTTCAGATTGAATATCTCGCCTGTAGCTGCACCGCCGCCCTGCATATACGGTCTTGAAATGACCATACCTGTAGGAGCGGATATTTTTATTGTCGGAAAATCATATGTTTCAACAGTGTATACCTTTATATCCTTTAAATCAAATTCTCCTGTGGAATTTGAAGCTGAATTTATCAAAAGCTGCGTTATATTCTCGCCTTCATTAAAGGTTATAGGCGCTTCTGTAGTTCCATACGCGCCGCAGTATACTTCAGATGTACTGTTATTCAAATCAACAAAAACTCTGTAATCTATCCATTCGTCGGTGTTTACCTCGCCTATATCTACCGAACCATTCTTTGCCGATGTTCCGGAATAGGTCAGATTGCCGCCGCCTGCTGGTCTCCAACTTCCCCAGTTGTTGCTTGCAACCTTTTCGGAAAAGCGCACACCTGCGCTGCCGCTTGCATATCGCGCTTTAAAGCTTATTTCAAGCTTGCCGCTATTTATGGTTTTGCCAAGACTTCTGAATAAATACTGACTGTTTGCATTCCCCTTAAAACTGAGATAGCTGCTGCCGTCTGTATCTGTCTGTTTGGTTGCCGATATACTGTTTCCTCTGCTACTCCAATCGTTTGAGCCTATAACCGACGCCTCGCTCTCATAGCTTGAAAAGTCGTCAGAGAGAAGCACCTCGGTTATTTTGCGCGACTCGTATTTCGGCGAAACTGCCGCGCGTAAATCCGCTTCTGTCAGTCTTACATTTTCCTTATCACAATAATACACCGTCGCGTCAAAATGGTGCGGTACTATGTCCGAATCAAACAAAAGCTCCTTAACCACTCCCGCTCCGTCCGAGGTGTTGTCTATATGTCCTGTGTTCTCGCCCTGTACGGTTGAATGGAATGTGCCCAGAACATTGTTGTTTTCATCATACGCCGTAACATAAACCGCTGCGTATGCGAGCAAATCCTGTAATATACGAACCTTGGCGGATTTAAGTGTGCCGTTCTCATTCTGTGTTATCTCCTCGATAGAAGCGGAGTACGGATATTCAATGCGTGCGGTAAACTTTGCAGGATAATGGCTGTTCGGCGCATAGCCATCCTTTATGACATCATCGCTTACTTTTGACGCTGTTACTCCTTCTTTTAGGTCATCATATATCGGCTTTAATACATCGGACTGTATTTTTGCCGCACTGTTCTCCGCCGCGCTTGCGCCGTCGGTTACAACAGATTTTAACGCTTCAAAGAAAAGATACGATGCGTTGTCCGCGCCGTAATCGTTTATGTGCGTCTTATCAGCCGCACCAAGCTTGTTGTATGTATAATAGTAGTGAATTGCGTTCTGGCTGTATGTAAGATTGGTATCTGTTCCCTGTGTCAGACGCACATTCGCTATTCTCTGCGTTTCTGTTGACATAAAATTGACCCAAGGCGTATTTAAATCAACAAAAGCAATATCCGTTGCGCCGGCTTCGATTTTCGCCTCAACAAATTCCTTCGCCGCGTCCTTGTAGCCCGAGAGCGTTGATGTCCATGTACCTGTCGTTGAATTAAAGGAATTTGCACGGTCAATCGGTGCTACCACAATAAGCTTTACACTTGCCCCGTGAGCCGCTGTATAGTATTTTTCAAGGTTTGTCTTGTATTCACTTGTACTGTTTTCGTTATGTCCGTATTCAACATATAAATAGTCGCCCGATTTCCACTGACTTACCGCGCTGTTAAAATGAGCATTATCTCCAGATGCAAGTCCGCCCTCGCCTTGGTTTGATACTGTCATATCCGTAAGGTACTTTGAAAGGTACTGTCCCACACCCGCGT
>JAFQYK010000548.1 GCA_017406485.1 Clostridia bacterium | reverse complement strand
TATCAACCTCACACGATACAGGGATTCCGCGACCTGTAAGACGACTGTTTACATAGCACGGAACAAAGCCAAACTGCGTCTGAAACGCCGGCCAGCACTTGCCCGCGATTGCAACATACTTCTTTGAACCCTTGCGTTCTTCAATCCAGTCAAGCAAGGTTAATTCATACTGAGCGAGCTTTGAAAGAATTTCGGGCTTCTTGTTGCCCTCGCCCAATTCCTTTTCCATATCGGCTACAACTTCCACAATTCTGTTGTCGCCCTCGTGCTTGTTAAACGCTTCAAATAAGTCAAGCTCCGAGTTTTCCTCAATCTCAACGCCAAGCTGATAAAGCTGATATATAGGCGCGTTACATGCGAGGAAGTTTAAGGGACGCGGGCCGAAAGATATAATCTTCAAGTCATTCAGACCGATAACGGCTCTTGCAATCGGCAAAAACTCGTTTATCATATCGGCGCACTCCTCAGCGTCACCGACAGGGTATTCGGGAATGTATGCCTTAACACCTCTTAATTTTAGGTTATAGCTTGCGTTCAGCATACCGCAGTATGCGTCACCTCTGTCGTCACTAAGCGTACCGATATTTTCCTCTGCCGCCGCCACAAACATCTTTGGACCGTCAAACTGCTGTGCGAGCATCGTCTCGCTTATCTCGGGTCCGAAGTTACCGAGATATACGCATAATGCGTTACAGCCCGCTGCTTTAATGTCAGCGAGCGCCTGTTTCATGTGTATTTCGCTCTCCACGATACAGATGGGACACTCGTAAATATCCGCTGCGTCATACTTATCAGCATACGCTTTTACAAGCGCCTTTCTGCGGTTCACCGAAAGACTTTCGGGAAAGCAGTCGCGGCTTACCGCAACTATACCTATTTTTACCTTTGGAATGTTGTTCATTTTCATATCCTCCTCTTTTTATATTCTTTCATATACAGGAATAATATCAATCGGCGCGGCGGCTGTTATAGTATTTGCGCCGTCAATAATTTCGCCGGTGTGGATATTCTTCCATGTACCCGTGGGCAGATATACCTCGCGCTCCGTCATTCCCTGATACAGCACGGGCGCGACAAGGTATTTTGAGCCGAACATATACTCATCGTCTATATCCCAGCACGCTTCATCTTCGGGAAATTCATAGAACATCGCGCGTATAACAGGCGAGCCGTTTTCGCTTGCTTCGTTCATTACCGACTTTATGTAGTCCTTCATTTCAAGACGGATATCAAGGTATTTTTTAAGTATCTTATATGTGTCATCACCATAGCTCCACAATTCATTCGGTTGTCCCGTTTCGGAAAAGCCGCCGCCGTAGTCGAGGTCTGAAAGTGTGGGGATATTGTGCGGGCCTCTGTCGCCGTGCATACGAAGTACGGGGCAGAACGCGGAGAACTGGAACCATCTTATAAGCAATTCGTTAAAATGCTCGTCCGTCACATCGCCGAAAAATCCGCCTGTATCGCTCACCCACCAAGGAATACCGGCAATACCGATATTAAGTCCCGCGCTTAGCTGATCGCGCAGCGCTGTGAAGGTCGATTTAATATCGCCCGACCATACAAGGGCGGCGTATTTCTGACTTCCTACCCACGCGCAGCGAAGAAGATTTACTATGTCCGTCTGTCCCTGCGCCTTCATGCCCTCAAAGTAGGCTCTCGCGTGCTCTCTCGGATAGCGGTTGCTCACCTTCAGCGCCGCACCCGCATGGTAGCGGTAGTGGTCAAAATCGTATGCGGAGTATTCGGGCTCAGCTT
>JAFQYK010000547.1 GCA_017406485.1 Clostridia bacterium | reverse complement strand
TCGTGGAATGTTTCGTCGCATACGGCGAAGCAATGCCTTGAAATTTCAGGGATATTTGAACGAAGCGGCAAAATCTTTGCGCCTGCCGGCATAATGTGGTCGGTGGTGATGTTGTCGCCTACCTTTAACGAGCATTTTGCGTCTATCGTTTCGTCTAAGGGACCTGATACGGGGAACGGCTTGATGTTCGGGCCACGCAGTACCTCAACACTGTCCATATCAGCTTCATCAACCGGCGGGACGATCATATTGTCGTTTACCGTGAACTTTTCGGGGAGTGTTATATTAGCCGCTTCGCCAAGCTCTCTCGGATCGGTAAATACGCCGGTCAGGGCTGAAATTGCAGCCGTTTCGGGTGATACAAGATAAATCTGACCGTCTGCCGTACCGCTTCTGCCCTCAAAGTTACGGTTGAAGGTTCGGAGTGATATACCCTTTGAGTTAGGCGACTGACCCATACCGATACAGGGGCCGCAAGCGCTCTCCAGAATTCTTGCGCCGGCGTCTATCATTATAGCTAATGCGCCGTTGTTTGCGAGCATATTTAAAACCTGCTTACTTCCCGGCGCGATTGAAAGCTGTACGCTTGGGTGAACTGTCTTTCCCTTTAATATATGCGCCACCTTCATCATATCGAGAAGTGATGAATTTGTGCAGGAGCCGATACATACCTGGTCAATCTTGCCGCCTGATAATTCCTCAATGCTCTTTACATTATCCGGTGAATGAGGACATGCCGCAAGCGGTACAAGAGTGGATAAATCAATTTCAACTGTTTCGTCATATACAGCGTCAGCATCTGCGCTAAGCGGCGTGTACGCGTCCTCTCTGTCCTGCGCCTTTAAAAATTCGTGTGTGATTTCATCTGACGGGAATATCGATGTTGTCGCGCCAAGCTCTGCGCCCATATTTGTTATTGTAGCGCGTTCGGGAACGGAAAGCGTCTTGACGCCTTCACCGGTGTACTCTATAACCTTACCTACGCCGCCTTTTACGCTGAGTCTTTTAAGAACCTCAAGAATAACGTCCTTTGCGGCAACCCACGGCTGTAATTTTCCCGTTAACTTTACGTTTACAACCTTCGGGCAGGTTATGTAATATGTACCGCCGCCCATCGCAACGGCAACATCCATACCGCCGGCGCCTATAGCTATCATACCGATACCGCCGCCTGTCGGGGTGTGACTGTCTGAGCCTATCAGCGTCTTACCGGGGATACCGAAACGCTCAAGATGTACCTGGTGGCAGATACCGTTACCGGGGCGTGAGAAGTATATACCGTGCTTCTTACATACGCTTCCTATAAAACGGTGGTCGTCCATATTCATAAAGCCGTTCTGAAGCGTGTTATGGTCTATGTATGCAACGCTTCTCTCCGTCTTTACGCGCGGAACACCCATAGCCTCAAATTCAAGATATGCCATTGTACCCGTTGCGTCCTGCGTGAGCGTCTGGTCAATGCGTATACCTATTTCGCTTCCCTTAACCATTTCACCCTCTACAAGATGAGCAGACAGGATTTTTTCGGTTAATGTCTTTCCCATTGTAATTCCTCCCTTAAAATCATTCAATATTCCGTTATATTTTAATACATTATGGCAGTGTTTGTCAAGTGTTATAGGCGCTGTCCTTATTCCATTAAAATAAACAAGATAGATTGATAAATTTCTATCTATTTTTTATTGATAAATTTTCCCATATGTGGTATACTGATATTATGAATGTGCAAATTGTTGAAAACGACCTCGTCATAGAAGGGCTTAGGGATTTTGATTTAAGACACATATTCGACTGCGGACAGTGTTTTCGGTGGAATAAAACAAGCGAAAACACTTATTTGGGTGTTGCAAAGGGAAAGACGCTAAAAATCACGCAAAACGGCAGCAGTATAACTCTCTTTGATACGTCTAAAGAGGATTTTGATAATATTTGGTATGGTTATTTTGACCTCGGCAGAGATTACGGTGAAATAAAAAAAGACCTCGCCAAGGATGAAATAATGAAAACCGCGACCAAATACGGCGGCGGTATTCGTATATTAAACCAGGATTTATGGGAAACAGTCGTATCGTTTATAATCTCCGCCAGCAACAATATTCCGCGCATCAAGGGTATTATTGAAAGATTATGCGCCCTGTATGGAAGCGAAATTGAATATATGGGCGAAATATACTACTCGTTCCCCGATTATAACACACTCGCCGGACTTACGCGCGAGGATTTGGCGCCTATACGCGCCGGCTACCGCGATAAATACATTCTTGACGCGGCGCAAAAATTTGCTGACGGAATTCTTTCAGATACATACATACGCTCTCTGCCTACTGCAGAGGCAAAGAAAGAGCTGCTATCCGTAAACGGTATAGGCGAAAAGGTCGCGAATTGTATTCTTCTGTTTGGGCTGCAAAGAACAGAGTCATTCCCTGTTGATGTTTGGATAAAGCGTATTATGGAATACTGTTATTTTAACGGCGAAACAACTATACCTGCTGTTTCCGCACTTGCCAAAGAAAAATTTGGCGACAACGGCGGTTTTGCACAGCAGTATCTGTTCTTTTATGCAAGAGAAGAAAAAATAGACTCAGGGAAAGGTTGAGTTACATTGCTTGTTGATTTAAAGAAAATGGTTGCATATATTTGTCCTGTATGCTCTAATATATCTTCAAAATACGTGTCGGTGTTTAACTTTTCCGGCAGAGATAAAATAAGTCTTATCTGCCCCACTCACGGCTGCCACGAAACGTGTGTTACGCTTAGCGCAAAGGGCACAAAATACAAGCTGAATGTCGAATGTCCGCTATGCGGAAGTAATCACAGTTATACTATATCGCAGGACAGCTTCTGGCATAAGAAACTTATGACATACAAATGCCCGGCTGCAGGTATGGATATATTCTTTGTCGGTGACAGACGCGAGGTTGAAAAGACGCTTGATGAAAACAGCGATATTTACTCGGATATAATAGATGAATTTGAATACGAAGAGGACAGCGCGTTCAGTCTTTTGTTTTCTATAATAGAGCAGCTTCATAAAATCCGCGAGGAGAATAAAATTGAATGCAAATGCGGCAGTAATGATATTGACATAAACGTGGCTAACGGCAATATAATTCTGTCCTGCAACAAATGCGGTCAGGCAAAGGTTATTGAGGCAACAGAAGATACGCTTACGCGGCTTTTAAATTCAAAAAAAGTCGTTATCGGAAATTGAAAATATATTTTATTAACATATATTTTATTTAATTAAAAGGAGGATTTATAAAAATGTTAGTATCAGCTACAGAAATGTTGAACAAGGCCGTTGCGGGTAAATACGCCGTTGGTCAGTTTAACATCAACAATCTTGAATGGACAAAGGCAATTCTTGCTACAGCCGAGGAGTGTAAGTCACCGGTTATATTAGGCGTGAGCGAAGGCGCGGGCAAGTATATGACAGGCTTTAAGACTGTTGCGGCTATGGTTAAGGCTATGATTGAGGAAATGAACATAACAGTGCCTGTTGCGCTTCACCTTGACCACGGAACATATGAGGGCTGCTATAAGTGTATTGAGGCGGGCTTCTCTTCGGTAATGTTTGACGGTTCACACTTCCCCATTGAGGAAAATGTTGAAAAAACAAAGGAGCTTGTAAAGGTATGCCACGAAAAGGGCATTTCAATAGAGGCTGAGGTTGGTTCAATCGGCGGCGAGGAGGACGGCGTAATAGGTGCAGGCGAAATCGCTGACCCGAACGAGTGCAAGAAGATAGCCGACCTGGGCGTTGACTTCTTGGCGGCCGGTATCGGCAACATACACGGCAAGTATCCGGCTAACTGGAAGGGACTTGACTTTGACGCGCTCGCAAAAACAAAGGAGCTTATTGGTGACCTTCCGCTTGTTCTTCACGGCGGTACAGGTATTCCGGCTGATATGATTAAGAAGGCTATTTCCCTGGGCGTAGCTAAAATTAACGTAAACACAGAATGTCAGCTTTATTTCCAGGAGGCTACAAGAAAGTACATCGAGGCAGGCAAAGACCTTGAAGGCAAAGGTTTTGACCCGCGTAAGCTATTAAAGCCCGGCACAGACGCAATTATGGTAATCGTTAAGGAAAAGATGGAGTTGTTCGGCTCTGTCGGCAAGGCTTAAATTATCCGAATACAAAAGCACCCTCTGTCATAATATGGCAGGGGGTGTTATTTTTATGAAACCAAGAAAGTTTCTTCCGTTATTAGTGCTTATATTTTCAATAGCTGCCGCTGCTTTGACAAATCATATGCGCGGAATAAATGCCGTTCCTGTTTTAGATACCGACAGCAAAGACCTGATAATTATTATGTACCACAGTGTTTTAAAGGACACTTCAAGAACGGGAAAATATGTTGTTACTCCTGATAATGTGAAGCAGGATATTGATTATCTAAAAAACAACGGATATACCTTTGTGAGCGCGCAGGAGGTTATCGATTATTCGGAAAACAGTACAGGACTTCCCGATAAGGCTGCTATGCTGACATTTGACGACGGGAATTATAATTTTTACAGTTATGTTGTACCCATCCTCGAACAGACAGGCGCAAATGCTGTTGTATCTGTTGTGGGGCGTTATACAGATGAATTCAGTGAAAGTAATATAAAGAATGCGTCCTATGGTTATATGCGCTGGAGCGAGGTTTATGATATGTTCCTGTCAAACCGTGTAGAGGTCGGTAATCACTCATACGATTTCCATTCAACTGATAAAGGCAGAAACGGCTCTATGAAAAATAAAAACGAGAGTATGGACGAGTACAAGCAGATATTTGTTTCAGACACGGAAAAGGCGCAAAACCGGTTTATGACAAAAACCGGCTTCACGCCTGTTATATACACCTATCCGTTTGGCGCGTATACCGAGGAAACAACCCAATGGCTCAAGGATATGGGCTTTAAACTGACGCTCGGCTGCACTGAGGGAATAAACAGAATAACCCACGATACAAATTCTCTGTTTTTCCTTAAACGTTATAACCGTCCCGGAGGAATATCCACTGAGCAATTCTTTTCGGAAATTCTGAGCGGTCAGTCCTCCTCGTCATAAGTCACTTCAACGTTGGTTATTTGAAGGTTGTCAATATTTTTTACCTTCATACCATACCTGCCGTGCGCTTTGATGTTTTCCATATGGATATTTCTGAAGTGTTGCTCCGGCAGACCGTAGAGATATATAGCATTTCCCGCTTTTGTTGTGAGCGTTATATCCTTAAAGTATATATCCTCTATCATAGGCGTTGTTTCATCAATCGCTGCAGCTGTGTCGGGGTCAAACTTTACCGAGCCGTAGAAGCCGTCTATGTACAGCGCGCCGCGGAACCATTCCGTGTCGCCGTGTTCAGGATTGAGGTTTTCAAACGTACAGTTTTCATAATGTATATTTTTTATATAGCTGCCTCTGCCGCGGCTCACTTTTACGCTTGCAATTGAATGTGTATCGTGGAACTTACAGTTTCTTACATACACATCCTTTACACCGCCCGACATCTCACTGCCCATTGCAACGCCGAAGCCGCTTTTGAAGGTGCAGTTTTCAACGGTTATGTTGCTTGACGGTATATTTACGCGTCGGCCAACCGCATCTCTGCCGGACTTTATCGCTATACAGTCGTCCTGGCTCGCGATAAGGCTGTTTGTGATTTTAACATCTGTGCAAGAGTCTATATCTATTCCGTCGCCGTTAAATATACCCTCGTACCGTCTGCCGTTTTCGTCGTACTTGGTGTGAACATTTACGCCGTCAATAAGGACATTTACGCAGTATATAAGATGCAGCCCCCACGCCGGCGACTGACGGATTGTAACGTTTTTGATTGTAACGTTTTCAGTGTTTCGTATGCATACTGCTCTGCCGCGCTTTCCTTTATTCTCACTCATTTCGGCGGCAAACAGTTTTTCACCGTTGGCGTCTATTGTTCCGCTGCCGTCTATGGTGATATTGCGGTAAGGCGCACCGTCCGTATTTAACAGCGAAGCGTAGCAAATCTGGTCATATCCCTCAAAGGAATAACCTCTAAGCGGAAAATCCTCTGTGTTATCACTTCCGAGGAGTCTTGCGCCCGCCTCCAAATAAAGAGTCATATTACTTTTTAGGTACAATGCGCCGCTGCGGAAGGTTCCTTTCGGAATAACCACTCTTCCCCCCTCGCAGCATAAATCAATGGCTCTCTGTATCGGTTCTGTGCAAAGCGTTTTACCGTCTGCCACCGCTCCGTAATCTGTTACATTAAATAATTTCATAAAATTTTACTCCGATAAATTATTTATTGGTCAGGGAATAGTATTCGATATAGTCATAATCGCGAAGTTTACCCGGTTTTTTAGGCTCATTATCGTGCCAGTTTCCTTCGTTATCATAATATCCCATACCGTTTATACGCGGCACCTCATCTCTGAGCTCCTCGGTGAAATTACCGATACACGTCTTTGGTATTCCCGCGGCGTCAAGGACAAGATTGGAAAGATAGTTTGTACTGGTAAGGACATCCTTTTGCTCTTTAATGTCATAATTAGCCCATATTACAAAAGGCACCTTGTATCTGCGCTGAAGCTCCTCGGTTTCAAGCTGCAAAAGAGGCTTGCCATACAGCTCTTCAAAAAACTGTTGCTCTACCGCCGGCTGATGGTCACCAAACATAACAACTATAGTTTTTTCTTTCCTGCCTTTTAGATAATCAACCAGCTCGCGGAATGCATCATCACTTTCCTTTATAAGCGATAAATACTGCTCTGTTTCCGGATATGTTCCCTGCATATCGGTTATGGTTACAGTCGGGAATTCCGGGCCGTCATATGTATAGCCGCCGTGGTTTTGCATTGTAACGTTAAACAGGAACAGCGGCTTGTCCTTATCTTTTTCTTCAAGGCATTTCTTTATCGCCTCATAATCAGTTCTGTCGCTCATATAGTAGCGCACATATTCCCAGTCACTTTCGGGAACGAGGTCATCAAATTTTTCAAGGCTTATAAACTCGTCAAATCCAAGGCAGCCATACACAAGTTCTCTGTTCCAGCAACGCGCGTAGTATGGGTGCAGCGCAACCGATTTATAGCCCAATTTACTGAGATGACGCGGTATAGCATTTTCAAACGGGGTTGATATGTATTGCAGATACGGTGTCGAACCCGCCGGCAAAAGTCCCATCGTAAGACCTGTCAGAAACTCAAATTCGGTGTTGCAGGTATAACCGCCGAACGGCGAAACAAGCATTTCACCCTTTACCGTATTATTCTCAAGAGTATGTACAAACGGCATATAGTCCGAGTCTGTGGAGAATGAACCAACAGCCTGCATATCGGCAAAGCTTTCATTCATTACAACAATTATATTTGGTTTGTCACCCGTAAAATGAGAAGTATCTTCATCGTATGACGCAAGGAAGTTTGCCACTTCCCTGTTGTCATATCCTTCCGGCTTATTCAAAATCATTCTGCGAACATTGATGTAAAAACTGTAAGCGGTGCCGTGAGTGTTGTTAGCGTGATATTGGTCAAAAAAGTCCATTTCTATGTCGGTATAATCAACAAAAGACAGACATATGAAGAATATCGCCGCAAACAGCACTCCCGAAACGGGCAGTATTATATTTTTATACTTAAACTTCGGCTTATATGCAAATTTTGCAACAAGTGCAATTACTATTGCTGCAACTATTGTCGCGGCTATAATTTCATATTTTAGCTGAAAGGTGTAATGCTCCGCCACCTGCGCCGCCGTTCCTATGGCAAGGAAATCTCCCGGAATTAGCGGCGTTCCTCTCAGTATATTTATAACAAAACTTGCCAAATTAAACAGATAGGCGAGTGATACCGTTATTATTGAGCTTACACGGAAACTTCTCGTCACTGCAACAGCTATACCCATAAGCGACGCATAAAAAAGCGTGTTTATAAAGTATATCTCAAACGAATACTCAGGTTCACCTGCAAGAATAATCGCTATTTGCATACAAAACAGCGGTGTCAGGGCAAACAACGCTATACCTATTATTTTTCTGATGTTTTCCGATATTTCAAGCTTTAATACAAATAAGCCCCAAAAGCCGATAATCAGAATATAAGATGAAACGTACGCAAATGTCTGAAACAAATCATCTGTAATAAAAAGATTTGTTCCTATTCCTACCCAAGTCCAGAGTGCAAGCGAAACAACGGTTCCGATAAGCACCCAAGGCCATTTTTTTAATGAAATCATTTATAATATCCCCCGAAATTATATTTATCGTTCCTTCACCGCTTCAATCGCCTTCTGAAGCTGCGCGTCCGTGTTGTGTTCAAGCATTGCGGCGCTCTTTTCTTTGTCCTCCTTGCGAGGTTCGACTACAATGTCAGGATCAATACCCTTTTCGTGTATGCATATTCCGTTTGGTGTATAGTATTTGGCCGTTGTCATAGACAGTCCTGCTCCGTCCGCAAAGGAATATACGGCCTGAACAATACCCTTGCCGTAGCTTGTTTCACCTATGACAAGTGCCCGCCCGTAATCTTTCAGCGCGCCTGTAAACAGTTCGGCGGCGCTCGCGCTGTTACCGTTTATTATAATAACAATCGGTATATCCGTATACTCAGCGTCAGAGGTATAATCCATACGGTTGCCGTTTTTATCTTCCGTATACGCAATTATTCCCTCCGGCAGGAATTTGTCTGCAACATCACAGGCCTCATCCACAACGCCGCCCGGGTTGTCACGCAGGTCTATTATAAGCCTGTTTGCACCTTTTTCCCTCAGTTCTGTCAGTTTTTTATCAAATTCTGTATGCGTGCTTTTTTCGTTGTCCTCGGATGACATATTGAACCCTGTGATACGCATATAACCTATGTTATCCTCAAGCATTTCGGTTTTTACTGAGTTATCCGATATTTCATCACGCTCAACTGCTATATCTATTTTCTCTTTTTCATTCCGAAGAACAGTTATATTTACAGTTGTTCCGATTTTTCCGCCCTTTATAATACGTATCGCTTCGTCAAGATTTGAGCCGTCATACTCAACACCTTCAACCGATGTCAGAATATCACCCGGCAAAATACCGGCATTATACGCGGGGCTGTCCTCGAACGGAGCTATTATAACTATGCGGTTATTGTCATCAACAGATACGATTATGCCTATACCGACGTAGCTTTCCTGTATGTTGTTTAAATATGAGCTGAACACCTCCGGCGAATAGTACTCGGTATATGGTTCATCTATAGAATCTACATACGCAGTCAGCGCGTTCTCCATTGCCGCGTTCTTATCATATTCATATAAATAATTACTGTCAAGCATCGTTTCCATCGCAAACAGCTTGCCATAGACGGAGGATGAAAGTACATCTCCAAATGTATGTACCAGCAAATACAAACCGCCTAAAACCGTTATCACAAAAGTGGTAACAGCAGTTATAATCACTGCGAGTATAATTTTTGTTCTCGTCTGCATTATTTACACCTTCAAAATATATTAAACATAAGTGGGGCATCAAGCCCCACTTATGTTTTGCTGTTTGTTTCTCAAACGCATATAATATATGGCTGTTGCACCGTTCTGTCACAACAGCCATAGCTATATACGTCAAATCAGATCTTCGAGGAATTTGATTCAAGATATTTATAAACCATCATGGCAACCTTAAATACAATCGCCTGATCAAACTTTCTAAGATCAAGACCTGTCAGTTTGTAAATCTTTTCAAGTCTGTATACAAGCGTGTTTCTGTGTACGAAAAGCTGTCTTGATGTTTCGCTGACATTGAGGTCATTCTCAAAGAATTTATTGATTGTAAGTATCGTTTCATCGTCAAGCGTGGATATGTCGCCCTTCTTGAATACCTCCTGCAAGAACAGTTCGCAAAGTTTTATGGGAAGCTGGTATATGAGTCTGCCTATGCCGAGGCTGTCGTAGTTTAAGATGTATTTTTCGTCATCAAACACCTTGCCTACCTCAATGGCAATCTGTGCTTCCTTATAAGCAGTGTTAATCTGATCGATATTCAGCGCAACCGTGCTCACGCCGACGCACACGCTGAGCATTGTTTCCGCGCTTACCGTGTCAACTATAAGCTGCGCGGTTTCCTCAAGTTTTTCCGAGGTTTCAACCTCTTTAAGCTCCTTTATAAGAACAAGGTTGTCCGTGTCAATGTTAACAACAAAATCCTTTTCCTTATCAGGGAACATATTGCGAAGAACATCGTATATGCTGTTCTCGCCCTCGTCAAGCACCTTTACATAGAATACCGCGCGCGGAACGTCTATGTCAACGTGAAGCTCACGCGCTTTCTGGTGCAGATCAAACGGCATTATATTATCAAAGATAATATTTTGCATAAAGTTGTTCTTATCGTATTTCTCGTCATAGTAGTGACGCACATTATTTGCCGCAACCACTATGGAATTGCAGCAATACTTTGAAACCTCATCCGTTCCCTCGACATATACGATATATTCCGCATAGGGTTTATTGGTTATGGAACGAACGGTGTATCCGTCCTTAAACAAAAGCTTATCGCTGGATGAAGCGGCAGCAATCAGTGAATCAATAACATCACCGGACGGCTCTCCGCCGTTTACCGCAAGCACAAGTCCGTGGGAGTCAGCTATACCAAATTTCTTTGGATATACCTCTGCCATTTGGGTTACAATATCCTGAAACGCCTTGCTAATCATAGTAATAACCATCCTTTCACTGCGTTCAAGGACAAATAGATTGTGAAAAAAACATATTCTTTCACGCTATTCCTCCATTTTCGCATCATTAAACACATATATGTTTATTATACACGAATTTTTCAGGAATTGCAAGAGCGACATTGATTTTTTTGACAATATTTTTATGTTGTTTTTTCAGATATATTTTCTTAGCTGTTTAAGCGCATTTTTTTCCAGTCTTGATACCTGCGCCTGTGATATTCCGATTTCTTTGGCGACCTCCATCTGCGTTCTGCTTTTAAAGAAACGAAGATTTAAAATATGCTTTTCTCTCTCATCAAGTTTTTTCATCGCTTCAGACAGCGCTATGCTCTGAAGCCAGTTTTCATCGTTGTTTTTCGAATCTTTGACCTGATCCATTACATATATAGCCTCTCCGCCGTCGTGATATACAGGTTCAAAAAGCGATACAGGATCGGCTATTGCGTCCAGGGCAAGTACAACATCCTCTTTCGGCAGGTCAAGCTCCTTTGCAATTTCCGATATTGTAGGCTCCTTTGAATTTGCCTTAGTGAGTCTTTCCCTTACGTGCATTGCCTTGTATGCTATATCCTTCAGTGAACGGCTTACTCTTATGGCATTATTGTCCCTTAAATACCGGCGTATCTCTCCTATTATCATCGGTACGGCATAGGTAGAGAACTGAACGTTTTGAGACAGGTCGAAATTATCTATCGCCTTAATCAGGCCTATACAGCCAACCTGAAACAAATCGTCGGGGTTTTCTCCTCTGCCCGAAAAACGCTGTATCACGCTTAAAACAAGGCGCAGATTACCTTTTACAAACGTTTCTCTCGCTTGCATATCCCCCTGCTTAATTTTTATAAAAAGCGCGTCCTTTTCCTCGCGCGTGAGTACCGGAAGCTTTGATGTGTTTACTCCGCAAATCTCTACCTTATTTGTCATATCCCTTTCCTCCTTAATTTCCCCGCACTAAGGCGGTATGTATGAAGATATGACCGGTAAAGTTGCGGCTTGTTATGTAGTTATGACATTTTTATAATTTCTTTTTTTAGCCGTCCTATTATTCTTTTTTCAAGTCTGGAGATATATGACTGCGATATGCCCAATATATCGGCCACCTCCTTTTGAGTCTTTTCCTTTTCCTTTCCTAGTCCGAAGCGCATTCGCATTATTTCCTGCTCCCGGGGCGCGAGTTTTGTCAGTGCGTCCTTTAAAAGAGCCTTGTCAACCTCGTCCTCTATGTTTTTGCAGATAACGTCATTGTCAGTGCCGAGAATATCCGACAGCAAAAGCTCATTTCCATCCCAGTCCACATTTAACGGTTCATCAATCGATACCTCAATTCGCATATTTGAGTTCTTGCGGAGGTACATCAATATTTCGTTTTCTATACAGCGCGATGCGTATGTGGCAAGTTTTATATTTTTGTCCGGCTTAAAGGTATTTATTGCCTTTATAAGACCAATTGTGCCAATAGAGATTAAATCCTCCACATATATGCCGGTATTCTCAAACTTTCGCGCTATATATACGACAAGGCGGAGATTTCGCTCAATCAGCGTCGCCTTAACCGACATATCACCTTCAGCCAGCGCTTTTATGAGCCTTGCCTCCTCGTCTTTTGTCAGCGGTGAAGGCAGCGTGTCACTGCCACCTATATAGAAAATCTCATCGCATTTTAGAGGATTTGTTCCTATGCATATAAATTTCTTTCTAAGTCTGTTCAGCAGTTCCATTATTTTTCTCCCTTCACATCATTTCCGCATTCATAAGCGCGTTATACTCGTTTCTTTTGCTAAGTTTTCCGTCATAAATACCTATCAGCGTGTTTTCTATTATTCTGTTTTCAGCTGTCAGTTCAAGGCAATCAGGCAAAAATGAATAAATTATGCCACTCTGTACTCCTACTGTTCGATACGGAACTGCGAACAGTTGTATCTCTTCTGTGTGGCTGATTATATCCTCAACGCTGCCGCAGCCATCAAAAAGCTCCCGCAGACTATCCCACTCGACAAGGCAGACGCATCTTCCCGTTATCGGCTCTTTTAAAAGGTTGCCGCTGTCGAATAATGCGGTAACAAAGATTTTTTTGCCGCGGTGAGTGACAATCATATTATGCAGACGCTTTATCCGTTTTTTTTGGACCAGTTTCATAAAAATTGTTACAGCCGCAAACGATATTACAAGCATAGGTAAAAATATTTTTTGCGGAAGGTCAAAATATACTACCCCGGCTTTAAAGACAGCACCGGTCGTCATACCGGATATAAGAGCAATCGCTATCATCGCTGCAATAAGTATTGCCGACAAAGCAAAAAGCCAGATAATATGTGTTAAAATTTGCCGTTTTTGCTCGTAAAAGGCAATAAATACCATTATTACGGCGGTTGATATTCTTAAAAGATATTCAAGCGGCAACGCTGACTGCAGCGAAAACTGAACAACCGCAGCCACCGCTCCAAGCCCGGATGCAAACAACAAACGCCATTTTTTTAATTTTGTTTTTACAATAAATTTGCCGAGAAGATAAAGCAGCGCATATGCCGATATGAAATTTATAAGAAAAAGCACATCGGCGTACACAACCATTTTGCTCACCTCTATGTGGTATTATACTCCCATATGCGCCAATAAAATGTCAAAGACGGTTGTCGAATGAATAAAATGTTACGACAAAATCCGCGCTGTATAAAAGGGCAAAAAAAGAACGCCCGAAGGCGTTCCGAAACAATTTTTAGGATTTCAATTCATAGCCGCCGACCGGTCTTATCGAGAGAACGTGGCACATTCCCTCACCAAGCACGGCTTCCATTTTTGATTTAAATTCGTCAAGCATATCAAACGGTACAAATGCCTGAACCGTACCGGCAAATCCTCCGCCGTGTACACGGTATGCGCCGCGATCGCCCAAAATTTCATCACACAAAGCAAGCGTAAGCGACACCGCCTGTGCTTTAGGCATACTTGCGGCAAATACGTTTTGCAGATACATATACGACGAGCGGCCGGACTCCTTTATAAGGCGACAGAACTCCTCAAAGTCATTTTTTTCAAGCGCCTTGACTTCCTTTTGCGCGCGCTCGTTGTCATTAAAGAAATGAATAGCGCGCAGCAGCGCTCTGTCGTTGTGGATTTTTTCGCGGATGTTCTTTATATTCGCATAGAAATCGTTTACATCAACCTCACGGAGATAATCCCTGCCGAAGAAAGCAGCAACCTCTTTCATATCGGACGGAACGGATGCGTATTCATCTGTCAAATCAGCGTGGTCTGCTCCGGAGTCAATAATGCACAGCGCATGACCGTTCTTTGCGAGGTCAAATTCAACCTTCTCGACAATCGGATTTTCGGTGCTGTTGAAGTCAATCGCAACAACACTGCCTACCGAGGACGCCATCTGATCCATAAGACCGGAAGGCTTGTTGTAGTACACATTCTCCGCGTATTGACCGAACTTTGCTATTTCTATGGGATTTAC
>JAFQYK010000546.1 GCA_017406485.1 Clostridia bacterium | reverse complement strand
TATAGACGTTCCCGATTTCTTTAAGCCCGGCAAGTAATTTGGACATATTGAAACAGACCCAAATGGGTCTGTTTTTTTTTGTGTGCTCCCCTATTTAGGCTCAAAAAAAACAACCGCGGACTTTCCGCGGGTGGGTGTGGGTTTGTATTAGTTTGAAGAATCAACTACGTTGTAGGTCTGGCTTGTTCCGTTTGAATCTGTGAATGTGAAGCCTGAACCTGTTGTTATAACAGGGATACCGTCAAACGTCTCGCCCTTGCTTGTTGTTTCACCGTACATTGTCTGATCATAGATTGACTGAGCAATCATAGAAGCAATCTTCTGTGCGCCCGCGTATGACCAGTGCATATATTTTTCATTTGTAGCTTCGCTTGTGAGCTGGAAGTTATCTATTACATACTGTCTTCCTAAATTGAAGAATGCCTCTGCTGAAAGCGATGCATTGTCAACAAACAATGTATCCTTTTCCTCGGCAACAGTCTTCATTACGCCTGTACCCCAGCTATAAGTGCTCCATGAAACATCAGTCCAAGTCGAACCAGTTCCTGAATACCAAGCGTAACCAACTGACTTCTGAGGTGTGATAAGAACAGGAATACCACCCTTTGCACGAACCTCGTCAACCATCTGACCCAGAAGCTTCTTCATATCCGCTTCATTTGTAACATCGGGATGGCTTCTGTCGTTAATACCCATCTGAATAATGAAGTAGTCACCCGGCTGAATCATATCTCTTACGGTCGGATACTCTTCTCCAAACCAACGGTGAATATAAGAACCACTCTCCGCAAGGTCTGAAATTACAACGCTGTCGTCAAGGTAAGTTCCTATTACCTGACCCCAACCTGTCTGCATATCCTTAACATCGCCGGTCTCTTCGTTACCGTCGTAACGGCAAACTGTTGAGTCACCGCCAATCCAGATGTGTGTCTTTCTCGCAACAATACTCGGCTCCTTAACAATTGTTACAGAAGCAAGATTACACGTTCCTGAAGCTCCGATAACAGCTTCGCCCTTATTTACTATAATATGTGAAGCTGAGTATGTTCTTGTTGCAGAAACGCCTCTGCCGTTACCACCCATACCTGCTTCTTCAACTACGATATAACCATTAACCTTAAGGTCACATCTGGCTGTTGTAACCTTTTCAAAGTCCATAGTATAGCTATCGTTAGGAACAAGCACCGAATACGGAGTGGTTGAAACATCGCTTAAGCCTGTTGTGTAAGTAAATACCGGCGCAATTTCAACTTCGGCGCCTTCAGCGTCTGCTACTGCCGGGAGTGTTATTTCATCTTCTACTACAGCCGACTTTTCAATAATCGTCTGACTTAGCTGCTCATATTGGCTGGCAACTGTTACCTGATAGCCCGTGATAGCGTCATCGTCAACAAGGTCTGATATATCTATGGTATCACCCGCCTCAGTATAATCACCAAACATATAGTACATAGCTACCTTAACCGGCTGCTCAATAGCCTGATCACCAAGAATAGTAGCAACAACTGTTTCATCTTGCTCAACATTTATATTAAGCTCACCTGTGTTAGTGATGTAGTTTGCATCGGTAATATCCGTACCTGTAATAGTTCCTGCCGGAGCGAGCGGCTCCATTTCTGTAAGAGAATTCCAAAGAAGAACCTTCTGACCGTTCTTGCCCTCAATTTTAACAGTTGTGTCGGTAATCTTTACGGGAGCTGTTGTAATACCCGTTAGCGTTGTACCATCATAAGTCGGGAAAATTGCAACTGCATCGCCCTTAGCTGAAGCGTCAACTGTAAATGTTGCATTCGGAAGTGTAACTGCTTCTCTGCCCTTCAGTGACCATACCGGATTTACATAATCTGTAATATCATCGCCGTTCTGGTCCTTTACGTCTGTTAGCGTATAAGCTTCTGTTACTGTATCTCCGCCGTCATAGTGTATCGCCTTTGAGCCTTCAAGCTTATAGCTTGTAGCAACCGCCTTCGCAACATCAACATCAATCGTCTTTGTCTTAGAAGGTGTCTTTGCGCTTGTTGCAGTAATTGTACCACCTGATGTAACTGTGTCGGGAACTGTCAGTATCGCCTTTGTTGAGTCAGACGGATCTGCTGTAAGAGTAGCGCCCTCAAGACCTGTCTTTGTCCATACGAAGTTTTCACCTTCGTCAATCATTATAGCTTCTACATTATATTCTTTTGTAATTGTATTCCCTGGGATTGATGTAAACTGTGCCGGTCCCGCAATATCTATTCCGGAAACATCCGCTTCCTCAATCACGAAATCCTTATAGCCGAGCAATCTTCCGTTAAATGCGCTTGCAGTTGTAAGATTGATATTCTTAATTCCTGTTACTTTGTCATCAATATCATATATGAATTCTTCTCCATCCTCAACTGAAACCTTTACCTTTTTAGCTCCGCTGGAGTACGTGATGAACATCATATTGACTGTAATCCAAGTATTTGTATCAAATGTATACCACTGATCAGCCCAGTCCGGACCCACATCCTTTGTAAATGAAGGCGCTGTTCCTATAACCATACCCGCAGATGCCTTAGGACCTGACATATATACAGGACCGATTACTGTGTTTCCTTCTGTGTCTGTAATGGTCAGATATCTTGCATAAGTATAATATCCTACATCGCTGAACATAGCCTTGTATGAAAGAGTCTGAGCAGTTCCTTTTGTAAAGGTAACCTCCTCGGGAATTGCAATCGTTTCGGTAGTAGCGTCAACCGGGTTTGTGATTGTCTTTTCACCGTTTTGCAGAGTACGGATAACACCACCGTAAGACGCAACGTCTACACCCGGCTCATAGAAATAATAATCCGAAACCGAAATAGTCTTAGAGCCAACCGCTGTTACATCTGTTCCCTGCATTGAAGCAGTCGCCTTTACAGTGAAATCCTTAACATGAGTTTCACCTGCTGTGAAGCCTTTCTTTACAGTTACGACGCCGTTTGCAATTGTAACATTTGCGTCTGCAGGCTCGATTGACCAAGCTATTGTTGCCTCGCTTGTTCTGTCAACGTCATTCTGGTCTATTACGCTTTCAACGGTAAACGCATTTGAAGCCAGTGTATCAGCAGTTCTCGGAGCCGTCATTGCCGGCTGACCGCCAACCACATTAACAGTCTTAGGCTCGTGAGTGTATGACTGCTCGTTAATAACAAGATTCTTTGTTACATCTGCCGCATCTATAACTGCGCTGTCTGTCGCTGCATCCTTCTGACCTGCGTTCGCCTCATAACCCGGTGCCGAAGCCTCGATTGCGTATGTACCTGCAGGAACTGCAAGAGTGATACTGCCGCCATTTTCAAGAAGCTCGGTCGCTCTGTCAACCTTTATAGTTGTGTTCTTAACAGCATTGCTGCCTGAATCCGCAACGCTTACTGTGAGAGTCTTGTATGTATTTGCAACCTGCTTTACAGCAAGATCATCAATCCAAACCGCTGTAGGCGCTCCGTAAAAACCGATTTTATCAAAGCTGTCGCCCGCAGCCGTGAAGTCCTTAGCCGAAACAAGCTTGCCTTCTTCATCTGTTATTGTAGCGTAGCCCTTTTTATCATTGGCAACGCTTACCTTGACATTAACCCACTCGCCTGTAGGTATCTGGGGATTGCTCGCAACACTCAGATACGGGTCATTTACAGCCTGACCGCCGCTTGAAACAGTGCTGCTGGTAATTCCGAAGAACTGTATCGTTGAAGCGGCATCCTGGAATTTCGCTTTAAATGAAATTTCAAGCACATTGCCGGCATCTACGCTTGCAAAAGCAGGAACTCCCGCAGTGCTTGCAAACGCTATTGACGCGCCTCTTTGCGATGAGGCGTAGTTGCCCGATATAACCTTCAGGGCTCCGTCATCTATAGTGATATTACTTGTGTTATCACCGCCTGAGCCTCTCGCGCCCATTGAAAACGTCAGATAATCACCGTAGGCAACAGGGCCCTGACCTGCTGTTCCCTGCGCATTTATACCCGTAGTTGCCGGCGAGCTGAAATCCACCGTAAAATACGTTGTATCAGCCGCGCTTGCCGGTATTACCATTGAGGCAAAAGCCGACGCTGAGATTGCCAGCGCAGTTATGGCTGACAAAATTCTTTTTGATTTTTTCATAAAATCTCTCCCTCTCTATAATTTTCCGATTTGGTATATTTACTGCATTTATACCATTGATAATTTTATTATACAATAATTACAGTAATATTTCAATACAAAAATCAGAAATTTGGGTCGGTTTTTTGAACAAATTTTATAAACCCGTTTTAGCCATTATATCACGCCGAACGAACGCATTAAAAGATACGCCGTATAGCCCGCGTAAATCAGTATCATTACAAGTCCCTCCACTCGTCCTATCTTCTTGCGCGACAGCGTGAATATGAACGTCACAAGCATTATTCCCACAAGCACGCACGTATCTATAACACCGTTCATATCCGTGCCTATATTGCCTATTGT
>JAFQYK010000545.1 GCA_017406485.1 Clostridia bacterium | reverse complement strand
CAATTAAAACATCTGTACAGTTTATAAACTGTATAGCGCGCGGACGGTGCTCATTCTTGGGGTTCGGCCACCAATTCTGACCCTGTCCGTCAAGTATGCCGCGGCCTGTGACTGTTACGTTTTCAGCGTTCAGAGCGGCAACAAGGCCGGTGTGTCCCTCGCGGTTGTAGCCCTTTAGCGTTTCCTTTGTTATCATCGGATAGTCCGCAGGGTCGGCGCTGCCTAAGATGTGTGCGCCGCTGTCAAGGTAGAGTGTCATATTGCTTTTAAGCACTATTGAACCGGTGAGGTACTTGCCCGGCGGAAAGTAGATTGTACCTCCGCCGTTTTTATCTGCCTCGTCTATTAACGCCTTGATTTTCTGTGTATTGTTCGTTACGCCGTCGCCTATAATGCCATAATCTGTTACATTTAAAAATGTGCTATTATTCATTGGCATAAACCTCCGTCATTATTTTATAAATTACTACCGCCGTTTCGGCTCTTGTGAGCGTGTTCTTCGGGCGGAACGAGCCGTCCTCGTAGCCGTTTATGATACCCTTTGAAGCCATTTCGGCAACAGCGGCAAGCGCGTAATCGGCTATGTCCTCTGTATCGGTGAAAGTTAGCTTTTCTATTAGCTGCTCTATTTCATCAGCTGTTGTTTCTTCAGCCGGCGCTTCGGTTGCTTCAGGTTCGGCGGTTGGTTCAGCTGTCGGTTCCTCTGTTTCCGGCTCGGCTGTCGGTTCGGTTACCTCCTCTGCCGGTGCTTCGGTTGGTTCGGCTGTCGGGTCTGTTACCTCCTCCGCCGGCACTTCGGTTGGCTCGGCTGTCGGCTCTACATGGTTTACATAATCCAATGCACGCTTTGCCATAACTGCCATATCCTGACGCGATATAGGCATACCGACACCGAATTCCGTTTCGCTTATGCCGCTTACAACACCCATTTTAAGCGCGGTTTCAACGTAGTACTCGTACCACGAGCCCTCCACAACATCGCTGAACGTCGGTGTTTCATCCTTATATATAGGAACATCGAGCGCGACAAGCAGCATTCTTACAAACTGCTCACGCGTTACATCGTCCTTTACTCCATATAATCCGTTACCGTAGCCGTTTACAACGTCCTGACTGTAGAGATACAGTATCGCGTTTCTCGCCCACTCCGCTTCGGGGAGGTCTGTGAATACCTCGTCGTCAAAGCTGACCACTGACGGAATGGTTTTCGGCTCGGGTGTCGTGTAAACAATCTGGTTGTTATTGCCGGATGCTATAGTCGATGCGGAAGTGCCGCTTGTGGTTGTCTTGGCGCTTGTGGTGGAACCACCGCCGCCACCGCCACCGCCTCCGCCGCCGGAGCCGCCCGTTGTTGACGGGGTCGTCTTTGGGGTCGGTGTGGGTGATGAAGTGTCGGCCTTTACGAGAACCTTAAATTCCTTTTCATGGTCATCCTCACCTACCGTTATCGTTGCGCGCAGGGTTACCTCGGTGTCTTTTGTTACCTTACCGGGGGTTGCTGTTACAACGGAAACGTCCTTTATACCGGCGGAGTTATACTTGGCAATCTGCGTCTGGCTATAGCCAAACTGCGCCAAATCCTCAACGGGTATGCGCTGCGTCTTAACCGAAAGCGCGCTCGGGTTTGAGCTTACCCACGAGAAGTAGTTGCCGGAAAGGCCGTCCGTACCCTGATACTGCAGGAGGAACGGTTCGTTTGCGTTGGCGATGTATTCGTCCTTATCCTCGTCATAGTCAAGAGAGCTTATTTCTACAGCGTCCCAATAGCTTTCCGCATAGTCCTTGGTGAGGTTTTCAACGTAGATATTGTCTATAAGGTATACCGCTACAGGGTCATTCTTACCCACACGCGGATAGCTTCTGTTCAGGACAAACTCGATATTTGAAACGTAATCCTCCGCGTTTCTGAAATCAAGTCCTGCCGCAATCTGCATACCGTCAAAATACAAATCCCATTTGTGGCTGTCGGTATTTGCGATCATTACCGCCTTTACCCACTTGTTTTCGGGAACTATGTAGCCGGCCTTACCGCCGAGGAAGTCTACCGACGCTTCATTGTTAAAGCAGCGCAGATAGTTTGCTCCGACGTAATTTGTTGCCTTAAAGGTCTTTTTATGGTCAGCGCCGAGCATAAAGCGGCACATCTGGGCAGGTGATGAATTTGCCATACCTATGTTGAACTGGTTGTAGCCGTTTGCAACATAGATGTCCATTGACATCATTACTATGCCCTCGGGGCCCTTGCCGGTTGCCTCGTCGGTAAGCTCTATCCACAAGGGAATTGTCGAGCTGCCGCCGTAGGGCGTGTATTCGCTGTAGTAGAACACAAAGTTTTCGTCCGCGCCCGCGCTGTCTTTCGGGTTGCCGAAAGTGGTGTCCTTTGTGGACATAAGGCGTTTATCGAAAAATGCCGAGGTGTCCTTATCGTTGTGGTTGAACTGTGAAAAGGCTCTTGACTCTTTCAGCGTGTCAATTCGGATACCGCGGAACGGCGCGCTGCGCCATTTCGTTTCGCCGCTGTCAAGATTTATGTCATACTGCGCGGTTGTTGAGGGGGTAACATTATCGGAGATTTCCTTATAAGTTCCCTCCGCGCCCTTTCCAACGTCCTGCTGGAAGTCGTTTGAATATACGACGTTTTTACGCGTTCTTACGGACACGTCAAAGGTCTTTGTAACAGTTTGGTCTCCGTTTTTAACAGTCGCAGTAAGCGTTACCGGCACGCCGCCGTTTTCTACTTTCGGGTCGTTATCCTCCGGACGCGTTACAACGCCGGTGTAGTTTCTCTGTATCGAGGAAACCATCTGAACGTCAATATAATTGCGGTCGCTTGATTCCCACGTGATTGTTGAACCGTTGTCGCCACTTGACGGGAGGTCAATGTCAAAGTATATCGCGTCCTGACTGACAGCCCTTATTTTGAGTGCTGCCGCGTCAAGCTCGGCGGCGTTTGCCGGTTTTTCCGTTGGGACAGGCTCGTCAGTCGGCTTTATTTCCGCGCCGATTGTGTATATTATGCCGTACAGATTGACTGCACCGGCTGCCGGATAGATATATACGCTTTGTCCGCCCTTTACCTCTACCGTGAGATAGCTAAGGCCATTTGCTTCTACGGTCTTTGTTTCGGTCATATCGCCCTGCTTTATCGTTATTGACCTGTCATCACCGGAGTTTGAAGCATGCGCAAAGTCTACCTCTATCGTACCGGGTTCATCGGGAAGAACCTCTAATACTCTTACGGAGTTTGCGCCGTCAACAGTTCCGTTGCCGCCGTATTTCATACGGAAAGAATAGCTGTGACCGTTTATCGTTTTATTGCTGCCGTCAACTACAAGGCTTTTACCCGAAGCGGCATATGCTTTCAAATAGCCGTCGCAGAAAAGCTGTGTACTTTCATATGTGCCGGCCTTGTCAAACGAAAGCGTCATATTCTCCGTCATTGACAAAAGCTCGGTGTCCTCGGACGGTGCGTCGGTTTCAGCCGCAGTTGTCGGGGTTGGTGACGGTGTTGTTACAGCGGTTGTGGCTGTCGGTGTCGGAGACGGGTCATCCTGCGGTTCGGGATCGTCCGCGCCGTCTGTTACAACCATCAGCACAACCTTGCCGATATACGGCTTGCCTGCCGTGGTGTCAAGGCTGTATGTTTCACCGCAGGTTAATTCTGCGGTATATGCTTCACCAAATGTATTTTTTGTATAGCCTTCCGAGGTCAGAACAGCTGCACCGCTTGAATCTCTTAAAACGGACGGCTGATCGCTGCTGCCGGCTGTGAGCTGCATTGATATGCTTGCGCTGTTGCCCTCAGGCACTGTTATGGTTATCGCATTTGTTGCTGTGGCTTCAGCCTTTGCAACAACCGCGTAACCCGCAAGCTTATTGTTCTGTGTAGAGAGCTTTGCACCGGGATTTTGCATTATCGCGGTTTCTTCGTTCCGGTCTGATATTATGGTACTGCCGGCATTGAATGCCGCGGCAAAATAATTAGCGTCAGTAAAATCCCAGGTGTACGTCGTTGTTTTTGCTTCCGCTACTATTGGGAAGCCGGCAAACAGCGATATTACGAGCGTAACAGCGGTGACAAAGGCAGTAAATTTATTATTTTTCATTTTTGCCACCTCGCTTTATTT
>JAFQYK010000544.1 GCA_017406485.1 Clostridia bacterium | reverse complement strand
TGAGATATGTTTATTCGCGCAATCTGTTCATTTAAATAGCCGTCATATAACACAACGGGAATATTTACCTCGCTGCAGTCTGCAGAAACACTGAAACGGATAATACTTCCCTTCTCAAAGCTGCCTATCGCCTCTAACGTTTCATCGTAATGTTCGTTAGCGTTTGAGTTCTCAACCGTCTTTGTTGTGACGTTATATGCCCCGAAATCAAAAAAACTCAGCTTCGATTTTCTGATTGCATCATCCGCCCAACGGCGGGCGTTGCGCTCGTTCTCAATGTATTGGTAATGCCTCGTCAGACTTTCATTGAGCTGTCTGTCCGCTTCTTCACGCGCAGACGTTTCCGCCGCGATTGCCGCCGCTGTGTCGGTGATGTTGTCAAACAGCACACCGTCCACTCGTGCGCGCTCTGTGGCTTCGGTTGTGATGTCAGTATCAAGCTCGTTTACCGCATCCTGAACGGCCGTGAAGTGCGCCTTGACAACCTTCCACCACTCACGTAGGCGCGTCTTGCCCTTGTACAGGGCAAAATCTAAATTTAATTTCACATTGCTTTCTCTCCTTTCAAATTCCCAATCAATTGGGATTTTTGGGTATTATAAAAGCACGTCCGTACGAACGTGCTAAGGCGGTATTCTCCGTGGCATTGTATTTCCTTTCTTGCAATATTTGTTATTATAGTGTATACTAACCTCAAAGGAGGCTATGCTATGAAAAAGTTTATTTTAGGATTTATCACCGGCGGCGTAATATGTGCCGCTGTAACAGGGTTCGCGGTGGAGTATGCCGTTTCGGTCAATCCGTTCCCGATAACCGTCAACGGCAATGATGCCGCCATTGAGGGATATAACATCAACGACAGCACTTATTTCAAGCTCCGTGACGTTGCGGACGCTGTGGGCGGCTTTGAGGTTGGCTTTGCCGATAACACTATCACCATCACCACCGCCGACGCTCCGGCCGCTACACCCATGCAGTCTGCTTCAGCGGTAAAACCCACATTAGACCCGGACAAGGAGTATAACTATAATGAACTACTCGAATATTACACCGATGACGGCTTGCCTGTCTACAATTTCGATGGTAAGCATTACTTGAACATTTCAGATATACAAACGCATACAAATTTTGACTGGCATAAATTTGATGATAACTACATAATTGAATACAACAAGTATATTGCATTCCTTTCATTAGATTATTATCAAAATATTATTTTGCTCAATCCTGATGATTATAGGACGAACTAAGGGTTACCCCTTTAGTTCGTCTATTTGTTTCTGCAAATTTTTAATATCCGTTTCGGTGGCTATTTCCATACGTCCAGCGTACAGCATTCCCTGCGGTGAGAAAATCACATCACCCTTTTGGGAAACAATAATCTGTGCAACAACCTCATCGTTTCTATTTTTAAATGTAATACCACCGTCTGCACCGGAGCTGGTTGTCGCTCTTACGACAAGCGTGTTGCCGATATATGCGTCTGTTTTAGTGTCAATACTGCCGGCGATAACTACGTCGCCGTCGTCATTGATATAAACCGTTTTCTCGCCTTTCGCATTATACAGGCAAAATACATATTTGCCGCCGCTGTAGCCGCACTCAAAGCGTGTGGTGTTCTTTGTATGCCCTTGATTTTCTCTTTTACAACATCATCCGCTTTGAGAGCCTTGTATACAAGCACAAGCGTGTCCTGCATTTTTGTAAAGAGCATTTTAGCCTCCGATTCTTGACTTGATTTTATTTTCCATTGCGGATTTCATTATGGGCTTGACAGCCGACTCTACCGCCGAACTTGCCGCCGCCATAAACGGGCGAGCGGTCATTTTGCTTGTACCGTTTTCAACATAGAAAAGGTACCGTCCTATCGTCCAGTCAACAGAGCCGCCGCAAATCCGTCATAACAAGCTCTACCTTTTTGAGCTGCGTTGTCGTTTTGCGGTACATCGCGTAGGCGTTGCAGTAGCCGGCTATGTTGTTAAGGTCGAGGTTGCCGACAATGTTGATTTTCTCAAACTCTGCCACAATGCGCTTGAACTCGTCCTTTGCCATCTTGTTTATAAGCCACTTGGGCGGCACGGCAAGCTGCTCATTGCCTACAATTATCGTTTCCTCAATACGTACCGCGTCTGTTTTCTCGGCCTGTGTCAGATGCTTTTTTTGCATCTCGACCGGTTTTCTTCCGCGCCCCATAAAATCACTCCTTCCGATAAAAAATTTTTTATTGGGAATTTCACGCAAGGAAAGCTGGGGGTGCGCTGTAGGAGAAAATGAAAATTTTTCTATGCCACTCCCCCTATGCGTAAAATTCAGCGGCGAAGCGGTTTTGAAGCATTTTTAAATCTTTTAAAATTTTCATTTTTTCCGCCTCGCTTTTTTTCATCAGCTCGTGGATGCGCTGATGATTACTTTCTGTTAAAAAAATTAAGTTTTTTATATCATTTCTTTTATCAAAATCTTCACGAATTGGTATGATATGGTGTACCGTTTCGCCAAATTCGATCAGATTATTTTTGTAGTAGCTGTAAATGTCAAGCGCAAAGTAGTAATCAATGGCTTGCTGACGCAGTTTTTTCCACTCTGCTGAAGAATAGAATTTATTTTCTTTGTCAGTTTCTTGCCGCCTCTCGGCAGCGTATCGTTTATTTACGCAGGTGCAGGAGCTGCCTACAGCTATGCGTGCGCCGCACCGTGAACATCTTTTATATAGCATCGTACCAAAAAAGCGGTCGGAGTGTTTCCGCCGCTGTGATTTGTTTATAGTTTTTCTATTGTGTATTATAACACAGGAAACCACGACAAAAACGACAGGTTTATAAATCCTTTAAAAATCTTTCGTGTCGCTTCTGAACGCTGCCCTTTGTATTTCCGCCGCCTATGGTCATAGATATTTTAACCCAGCTCGGCTGTCTGCTGCCTGATATGTAACGCAATCTGAATATCCGACGTGTAAGGCTGTCCGGAATACCTGAAATAAACTCCTCAATGCAGTGCTTCTGTTCTTCGAGCCGGCGCAAGAGCTTCTTGTCTCTTTCCGCCGCTGCCTTGTCGGCTATGCCTTCAACGCGCATAACGTGCGAGGTGTA
>JAFQYK010000543.1 GCA_017406485.1 Clostridia bacterium | reverse complement strand
CAGAATAGACGCGCTTGTTTTCCGTTTCCGTGCCGCGTGTATAGTTATCGCCTATCGAGGAAATATCCGTGTAAGTGTATGCGTAATCAGTTGTTTCATAGCCCAAGGCCTTCATGCCCGCCGCTATGAAGGACGCGGCTAAAAGCGCACCGTGCTGTGTTATATGGAGATTATCGCCCTCGTGGTAGTTAAATTTTTTCCAGTCGCTTTCCGAGGTCGCCGTATCATCTGCGGCGGCGGTTATGTATTGCTGGAGATATTTATTAAGGTCTATGCAGTCCACCTGCGCTGTTTCTGCAAACGAATACATATCATTTGTTCCGCCGGTGAACCTAAAATATGCTCTGTCCTGATACTTACCGCAGGAAACAGGACTTACAAGAATTGGTTTTGCACCCTTTGCCTTCACAGCGGTAAAAAGCTGCTGCATATATATCTGCATATCGGCTTGTGATAAGCCGTTACTGCCTGAAACCTTTTCGTTAATTCCGAAGTCTACAATAATTGTATCACCGGAGTCTATATTATGAAGAACCGAATCAAGATTACCGTCAGACCATGTTTTTATTGTCGCGCTCGGCTCACCGAGATTTGCAAGCTTGTACTTGCCGCCATTCAGGAACTTAGGCAGCATCATACCGAAGCCGGTGCGCATAATTTTATTGCTTGCAAGGTCATCACCGTCAGCATTTTGCGGATAATAATTCGCCGATTCACTGTCGCCCGCAATCCATACAACGCTCTTTTTGTACTTATCGGGAACACGCACAATCTCAAGCTCAGAAATGCGCGGGCTGCCGTTTGTTCCTGACACCGTTATATCAATAGTCTGATCCTCATTAAGCACCTGCGGTGCATACATAAGTGCGCTTTCGTTGCCTCGGTTCTGAGGCATTGTATTTATGCCCTCGTTTGTAGTAATTCTATATCCGTCATTATATACATTAAACCGTGTACCGCCTGCGCGTTGAACATTTATATCATAGCGTCCGTTTGGAAGTGATACACGCAGTGAGCCGCTTGACGGCAACGCGCCATTTTCGTCAAGTGTTACGCTGCCGTAGGTGCCATAGCCTGTTTCCTTGGTGTATGCGCTCCTTGCCGAGGTATAGCCGTCCTTCGCCGCAGACGCATAATTGAAGCGGTATACGGGAACAACCGTAACCTCCGCATTTCCTGTCGGGTTAGCTATCTTTCCGTCCGAAGTCTTTATATCCACATAGGATTTGTCAGCCTTGTACACCCTGAAGGTGTCTGCACCGTAGCTTGTCATATCGGAAACCGTTATTTCCGCGTCGCTTGAAGTCTTTTCAAATATGCCGTCCAGTTCCTCGACAACATCCTCCGTAGGCTCGGGATAATTGGTCCATATACCCTTGTTATAAAGCGTTACCGCCGTGTTATTGCCCGCGACTGTACCTACGGAGTTATACGCAGGCTGATAGTAGTGATAATTGTCGCGCATAAGCGCAAGGTATTCATCTGTATACAGCGACGCGACAGCCGTTACATTTGCCGTTTCGTCCGCAAATGCCTTCTGCGCAAGGTTTAATCTTTTGTATATGGGGTCGGATACTGGGTCAATTTCACTACCGCTGCGGCAGTGACCTATTCTCACAATGAACATATCGGTAAGAGTAGTTCCGTCTTTCATATATCCGAAAATCTCAGACAGCTTACTCGTATGAGCGCTGTCAGACCTGCCCTTGTCACCATCGCTTTCTCCCTGACACCATACCATAAACTGCTTGCCTATTGTATAGCCGCTGTCCTCAAGGAATTTCTTTGCCTCGTTATATCTCGCCACAGCCTCCGTCTTTCGCTCGCTTGCTGTCCAGTAATTCGTATCCGTGCCGCCGCGTGCCGCCTTAACTCCTACAAGCGGCACTCCCGAAGTCTGATAATAGCTTTCAATAAAGGAGGAAATCATATCTCCCGAATTTCT
>JAFQYK010000542.1 GCA_017406485.1 Clostridia bacterium | reverse complement strand
TTCTCAATAAAACCGCCTATAAGCACAGGCGCGAAAATAAACGCCTGCGGCTTAATAAACAGACAAATTGCAAACATAAAGTATGACAGCGTCATTTTCTTTTCCGTAATAAAATATAGCATAAGAAGCGCAAAGAACGTGTAAACACCGTCAACCTGTCCCCAAAGCGAGCTGTTTAATATCGAAACGGGGTTAAACAGCCACAGTGCGGCAAATATAAGTGATACAAGTATGTTGAATTTTTTTGATGAAATGCGGTACACAACATAAGCCGCGGCAATGTCAAAAAGTATAGCCGGCAGCTTGATAATCGCCCAAAGCGCGCCGCCGCTTAAAGGAAGTATGCTTTTCACCGCGCCGATAATATAAAGAACGTACATATAACCCGGCGGATAGTCGTGGAAGCCCTCGGAGGCGTAAAATGCCGGTATGCCGTCCTTAAAAATCTGACTTGACCAGCCGTCAAAGCAGCCCATATCCGTCTCGTGTCCCTTGAACACTGCCGCAAGTATAATGCGCACCAAGAATGCCGCGCCTGCCGCAACGAGGAAATACGTCAGCTCGCCGCCGGGCTTTGAAGATTTTTTTATTGCCGGCGAAAGCGCGTAAGTCCAGACAGCATAAAGCGCTATCGCCAAAAATAGTGTAAAAAGAAGTATTCCGGTCATAAAAACTATATCTCCTTGAAATAATATATTCTAATACAGTATTTTACTATATTCCGCGCAATTTATCAAGAAGAATTACAAAATTAGCCGTATTTTAGCAGATAAGTCGAAACAATCAAAAACATTCAAAACCAATCAATAATATCAAAAATAACTAAAAATAAAGTCATATGTGCAACATATACAATAAAATTAACCAATATTTGTAAATGAATATGATTGACTTTGAATGAAAACAGGGGTATAATTATATCAGAAACAATCACAAACGGTCAAGCGAGGTGAAGAATATGCTGCCGGGTGAAAGATGCGAGGAAATACTGCGTATAATTAACGAGCGGGGTTCTATTTCAAATCAGGAGCTTGTGGCGCTTACAGGCGCGTCTGAGTCTACGATAAGGCGTGATATAACGGCTCTGGCTGACGAGAACAGAATAATGCGCGTACACGGCGGCGCAATGTCACTGAACTCCGGCATACGTATGGAGGATAAGGACGTAGGCGCGCGCAGAGCGGAAAACGGTGATGAGAAGAGGATAATCGGTATGTATGCCGCGTCGCTTATAGAGAACGGCGATCTTGTTTATATTGACGCCGGCACAACAACGGAGTATATGATTGATTATATAACCGCAGTAGGTGTTACCTTCGTGACGAATGCGCTCACGCACGCGGTAAGGCTTGCGCAGCGCGGCTTTAACGCATATATCCTGGGCGGACAGGTAAAGTCGGTCACGGAGGCGATTATAGATTCGGAAGCGATTATATCACTTTCAAAATACAACTTTACAAAGGGATTTTTCGGTACGAACGGCGTAAGCCTTAAAAGGGGCTTCACAACGCCTGATGTGCGCGAGGCGGATGTGAAGAAATACGCAATGTCACGCTGCTTTGAACCGTACATTCTATGTGACGCTTCAAAGTTTGGCAAGGTTTCAAGAGTTACCTTTGCTTCGGGCGGTGACGCGGCGGTGATAACCGAGAAAATACCCGAAGGCTACGGCGCGTTTGATATAAGGGAGGCTGGCAAAATATGATTTACACGATTACATTTAACCCTGCACTTGACTACATTATGAATGTGCCGGAGTGCATAACCGGCGCGGTAAACAGGACGGAAACGGAAAAGATCCTTGCAGGCGGCAAGGGTATAAACGTTTCGACGGTCTTAAAAAATCTCGGCTATGAAAATACGGCTCTCGGCTTCACGGCGGGCTTCACCGGCGGCGAGATTGAGAGAATGCTCACGGAAATGGGTATTAAGGCGGATTTTATAAGATTGAAGGACGGACTTACGAGAATAAATGTAAAAATAAAGTCTAAAGAAGAAACGGAAATAAACGGACAGGGTCCCGATATTCCCAAGGAAGCTGTGGAGGAGCTTTACAAAAAGCTTGACGATATAAAAGAGGGCGACACCTTAGTGCTTGCCGGAAGTATACCGAAAACGCTTCCCGACACAATTTACTGCGAAATTATGGAATATCTTACCGGCAGGGGAATTAACATTATAGTAGACGCGACGAGAGATTTGCTTTCAAATGTTCTTAAATACAAGCCGTTTTTGATTAAGCCAAACAATCACGAGCTTGGTGAAATCTTCGGCGTTACGCTCAAAACACGCGCTGAGGTCGTGCCTTACGCGAAGAAGATGCAGGAAATGGGCGCGAGAAACGTGCTTGTTTCTATGGCGGGCGAGGGCGCGGTGTTCATTGGCGAGAACGGCGAGACATATGAGAGCGAGGCGCCCAAGGGTAAGGTTGTAAACTCCACCGGCGCAGGTGACAGTATGGTGGCAGGCTTTATTGCCGGTTATCTGGAAAAGGGCGATTATCTGTACGCGCTCAAAATGGGTCTTAGCGCCGGCAGCGCAAGCGCGTTTTCGGAGAACCTTGCTACAAAGGAAGAGGTCATAAATGTGTATAACACAATAAAGTAATAAATTAAACAACGAATAAAGGGAGGTAAAATTATGCGTATCACAGATTTATTGGCAAAGGAGAGCATTGAACTCGGCGGAGCATCGATGACCAAGGACGAAACCATTGCCAAAATGGGAGAGCTGATGTATGCAAGCGGTAAAATAACCGACAAGGACGCGTACATTGCAGGTCTTAAGGCACGCGAGGAGGAAAGCACAACGGCTGTAGGCGAGGGAATAGCAATTCCTCACTACAAGGGCAAGGCGGCAAAGCAGCCGGGTCTTGCTGCAATGGTATGTCCGGACGGAACTGAGTTCGACAGCGCGGACGGCGAGCCGGTAACGCTTATCTTTGCGATTGCCGCGCCTGATACAAAGGAAAATGTACACCTTGACGTTTTAAGTAAGCTGTCGGTTATGATGATGGACGAGGACTTTACAAAAAATCTCCGCGCTGCTAAGACGCCGGAGGAATTTTTAAGCATTATCGACAAG
>JAFQYK010000541.1 GCA_017406485.1 Clostridia bacterium | reverse complement strand
ATAGTACAGACGGCAGGCAGGGAACAGCTTGGTGATTTTGCGCCGATGTTCGCACACCTTAACGATGACGTGCTGTTCGGTGAGGTGTGGAATGAGGACGCTATTGATGTAAAGACAAAGTGTATTATAACCGTTGTGGCGCTTATGTCATCGGGGATTACGGATAGTTCGCTTAAATATCATTTGCAGAACGCGAAAAACAACGGCGTCAGCAAAGAGGAAATCGCGGCAATTATAACCCATGCCACAATGTATGCAGGCTGGCCTAAGGGCTGGGCGGTGTTCAGGCTTGCGAAGGAAGTATGGGAATAACCAAATGTACAAAATCCGAAATTCAGACGAAAAAATCAAGTTCTTTTTTGAACTTGATTTTTTTTATTTGCCCCGGTATGAATTTAAAGCCGAGCTTGATTTATACCCGAAAATGGTGTAGAATAAGAAAACAGATGGAGTAATACATGAGATAAAAATACGGCGATACTGATTTACGGAAGAATGAGAGGTTTTTAGATTATAATGTTTGGATTAGGTACATTGATTAACACAGCGGGGATAGTCCTTGGCGGTGTATTCGGTCATTTCTTCGGAAAGCTTCTGAAGGAAAGACATCAGACATCACTGACAATCGCCTGCGGCATAAGCGTTATGTTTATAGGAACCGCAGGTGCAATGGAAGGAATGCTGACCATAAACAACGGGGTGATAAACAGCGGGCAGGCAATGCTTGTGACACTCTGCCTTGCGTTGGGTACGCTTGTTGGTGAGATTATCAACATTGAAGGGCTGTTTGAACGCTTTGGAGAGTGGCTCAAAATCAAGACAGGCAATGCAAAAGATAAGGAATTTGTAAACGCGTTTGTTACAGCCTCACTGACGGTATGTATAGGAGCGATGGGTATAGTGGGCGCGATACAGGATGGCATTCTTGGAGATTGGTCTGTGCTTGCGACAAAATCTGTTCTGGATTTCATTATCATAATGGTAATGACATGCTCACTCGGGAAGGGATGCGCTTTCTCTGCAATTCCGGTATTGTTGTTTGAAGGACTGATTACTGTCTTCGCATCATTCCTAAAGCCGGTTATGACGGATATAGCGATGAGTTATTTATCGCTGATTGGGTCAATTCTGATATTCTGTGTCGGATTAAATCTTGTTTGGGGAAGGAAAGTAAGGGTGGCGAATATGCTGCCGGCGGTCGTTTTTGCCGTTATTGCTGCATTTCTTCCCATATAGATATGGATTTCGTAACCGTGAATAATATCCGAAACGTACTAAAAGACGAACGGCTGACGGAAGAAGCTTTGGAGGGAACTAATGGGAAAGAACAAAAAAGGTATAGCATACGGAGTTGGTGTCGGACCGGGAGACCCGGAGCTTATGACGCTAAAGGCAATAAGGATTATTAAGGAAAATGATATAATTGCTCTGCCGGGAAAGGACGCGGAGAAATCCGTTGCGTACCGGATAGCGGTTAAAAACATACCCGAGCTTGCCCAAAAGCAGCTTGTTCCCATTTACATGCCAATGGTAAAGGACAGAAGCCTCATACACGCGGAGCATAAAAAGGGCGCAGAAATTATAGAGAAATATCTTGAACAGGCTAAAAACGTGGTTTTTCTCACTCTTGGCGACCCTGCTATTTACTGTACCTTCAGCTACCTCCAGCACATGCTTGAAGAGGACGGCTATGAGGTCGAGCTTGTAAGCGGCATAACCTCGTTTTGCGCGGCGGCGGCAAGATTAAATCTTCCGCTTGCGGAATGGGACGAGCAGCTGCATTTATGATAACGGGACCGGCTACAAAGATAACAAATCTCGGCGCGCTCAAGATTGTGCTTGGTATAAAGCATTTTGCTATGTATCTCGGATTTGTAATGGTGTTTGCTCTTTTAAGCGGATTTATCGTAAATTTGATTTCATGACTATGAAAAATGGAGGAAATGAAAATGAGTGAGAAAATAGTACAGACGGCAGGCAGGGAACAGCTCGGAGATTTCGCTCCGATGTTCGCGCACCTTAACGATGACGTGTTGTTCGGTGAGGTGTGGAACGAGGAAGCGATAGATGTTAAGACAAAGTGTATTATAACCGTTGTGTCGCTTATGGCGTCGGGAATTACCGACAGCTCGCTTAAATACCACTTGCAGAATGCAAAGAACAACGGCGTCAGTAAAGAGGAAATCGCGGCAATTATAACCCATGCCACAATGTACACCGGCTGGCCGAAGGGCTGGGCGGTGTTCAGAATGGCGAAAGAAGTATGGGAATAACCAAAAGTACCAAAAGACGAAAAAAAGCAGAAATGGCTTAAACGCTGACTTTTAGGGGGTGAACGGCTTTATTTCGACTTTGGGTAAAATACCCCCTCTAAAGAATTTCGACTTATTGTATCAAACATTGAGTACAAACACACCTGCATCCCAGAGAATTTGGTGTTGGATTTATACAGATAGCGAAAGGAGTACAATATGAAAAAAATAGTACATTTTATTATCGTATTTGCAATATTTATCAATACAAGTGTTGTCTTTGGTAATACTACGGATATAACAAATGAAGAATTTTATGATTTTTTCACACATTATTTGATGTGCGACTATACAAAGCAAGAGAATGATTATGTTCGTAGAGATGAATGTGTTGCTTATATTTGCAGAGCAGTGGGAATGGACAGAACATTGTTTTACAATTACGCAATGGAAGCGCTTGATATTCATAGTTTTATGGTGGATAAAAGAGAAACAGGGCTTAGCGGATATTTATTTTTCGCATATTGCAATAAAATAATTGCAGGGACAGGATTTGCTAAAGGAGATGGATGGGACGATACAATGGTTTTTGCTCCGGCAAGAGATGTGACTTATGAAGAAGCTGTTGCTTTTGCTGTCAGAACAGCGGTATCAAATGATTTGAGATTGACCATGGAGGAAGAATGGGATTTGGCTGTCAAGTACGGTATTGTGAATGAATGTGATGATTTCTATGAAAAAAGAAAAGAAAAAGCAAAATATAAAGACATTTATTCAATAGTTGAGCGTGTATTAAATATGAAAGTTAATACACATTTTGATAGTGATTTGCATGCAGATTTAGCTATGCGTAATGTTATTAGAACAACTGATTCAAAAGGTCAAAGCAACTTTGAATATATAAAAGAAAATTTTCGTATTGAAAGTTGGATAAGTATTGATGATCCGTTAAGCCCATGGAGCGATTTATGTGAAGAAGATTTGCATTTTGCAGAAATATATAATATATTAAAACAATAATGTGTCAAGGGGACGGTTCTCTTGACACACAGCAGGACAGCTTTCAAGCGAGAGTGAGACAAAAAATAATGCGGCGGTTTATTCTGCATCATATACTTACACGCCGTATGGCAACCGCGCTCAGATGAGCTACACAAGCGGCGGCACAACGGAAGTTACGGACTATACATATGATGCAAACAACCGTCTTACGAATGAGGCAACAAGCGTTGTGGGTGACGTAAAGAGTGCAATCCGCTATTATTACGATAAATACGGCAACCAGGTAAAGACCGAAACCATAGGCGATACGACGCTCACAACGCAGAATGAATATGATTATCTCGACAGGGTAACAACAGCAACCGATGCGCGCGGCAACAGCACGACCTACACCTATAATTATGACGGGCAGGTACTGACAGAAACAATCGCGGCAAAATCGTGATAAACAGGCTCCTCGTTTTGCGGATGCCCGCGGTGATAAAAAGCAACACCGTCACGGTTATTCAGCACATCATACTCAATCTT
>JAFQYK010000540.1 GCA_017406485.1 Clostridia bacterium | reverse complement strand
CGCTCCATCCCGTCAAACAGGTTAAGCATATACCCCTCGCTCGTTTCACTGTCAAGCGTAAAGCGATTTACATCGTATCTGACATCGTTATAATAGCGCACAAACTCGCCGAGCATTCGCAAATACTCCGCTGTTTCATCGCCTACGCCCATTATGTCTGTCAGCTTCTCTTTAGACGCGCGGAACACCTCCGCAAAGCCGCCGCAGCCGTCTATTAAATGATGAGCAATTTCATTGGTGTCGGCGCGCGGTATTACCCGGAACAAAATATATTCCAAAACGTTGTGGTCGTGCCATCCCTTAAAGCCGCCGGACTGAAAGTTCTTACGCATACGCTGCCTGTGTCCGGCGTGTATATTCTTATTTTTCTCTGCCATACGCTCCGCCGCCTTTTTTCTTTGGATAATTATGTAATATTATACACCAGTTATGTATATATTGTCAATTTATCAGACAAAAAAAGAACGCCTTAAAGCGTTCTTTTTGTTTAAAGCCGAATCAATCCTCAGCCTTCTTTACTACTTCCTTGCCGTTGTAATAACCGCAGAATTTGCAAACAGTATGAGGCATTATGAACTCGCTGCACTGGGGGCACTTTACCATATTCGGTGTTTCGAGCTTCCAGTTAGCGCGTCTCTTATTTCTTCTGGCTTTCGAGACCTTATTCTTAGGTACTGCCATAGTTTACACCTCCATAATTTTCTCTGACCTAATTCTCATTATTCTTCATAATATCCAAAAGCTGCGACCATCTGGGATCAATATTCTCCTTGCTGCAGCCGCACTCACCTTTATTAAGGTCAGCGCCGCACGTTGGACATAAGCCCTTGCAGTCCTCTGAGCATAAATATTTCCCCTCCAAATTCATCAGGAAATTGTCAAGCACGATGTCGTCAAGCTCAATAGCCGTGTCCTTAAAGAGGATAACATCCTCGTCCACAATTGCTTCACCCTCGCCCTGCATAAGGTTTTCTGCCATTTCAAAATCAACGGGAACGGTTATTTCCTTCGTACAGCGCGCGCAATTGGTGGTCATTTGACCTGTCACTCTTGCGTTAAGCCGTAAGGCCTTTCCGTTGTTTGATATGTTGCCTTCCACCTTGAGCGGTTCGGAAAAACGGTACTCGCCCAAAAACTCTGTATCGGGTAATGTGACTTCACCGCAAACCTCAAGTTTTCCGCCTAATTCCTTTAAAATCGAAGATACATCTACTGTCATAGCTTTTTTCATTATCAGAGTAAAATTACTTCAATTCTACCTTAGCGCCTGCTTCTTCGAGCTTAGTCTTCATTGACTCAGCCTCTTCCTTAGCAACTGCTTCCTTGATGGTGTTAGGTGCACCGTCAACGAGAGCCTTTGCTTCCTTAAGACCAAGACCTGTAAGCTCACGAACTACCTTAATTACGCCGAGCTTGCTTGCGCCTGCGTCTGCAAGAACTACGTCAAACTCGCTCTTCTCGTCAGCGCCTGCTGCGCCGCCGTCTGTTGCACCGCCTGCTACCATAACCGGTGCTGCTGCGCTTACGCCGAACTCTTCTTCCATAAGCTTAACGAGCTCAGCAACTTCAAGTAACTTTAATTCCTTGATTGAATCAAGAATTGCATTGATATCTGCCATTTTAGTTTCCTCCTAAATAAAATTAAAAATACGTGTTTCTTTTGGATTATTCAGCGTCGGCTGTTTCTGCCGGTGCCTCTTCTGCTGCCTTCGGCTCTTCAGCCGGAGCTTCCTCTGCTGCCGGTGCAGCTTCTTCAGCTGCCGGAGCTTCCTCAGCCTTTTCCTCAGCCAGTGCTTCTTCAGCCGCCGGTGCTTCTTCCTTTGCTTCGCCTGCCTGCTTTGCTATAAGGTCGGGTATTTCTACGCCGCCGTCAGCAATAGCCTGCAAGGTGCGTGCAAGTGCGGAAATAGGCGAGTTGAGGCTTCCCATCATCTTCGCGATGAGTGTCTCGAAGTTCGGTGTTGCGGCGAGCTTCTTGATTTCGTCAAGAGTCATAACCGCGCCATCCATAAAGCCTGACTTAATCTCAAGCTTTTCATTTTCCTTTGCATAGTCAGCAAGAACCTTTGCCGGAGCAACTGCGTCCTCACTCGATACAGCGATAGCCGTAGGACCGTGGAGCGCCTCCTCAAGTGCTTCAAGACCTACCTCCTTAGCTGCTCTTAAAAGAAGTGTGTTCTTTATAACGAAATACTTAACGTTAGCATTTCTGAGCTTTGTTCTAAGGTCTGTGTCCTCCTCAACGGTAAGACCGCGGTAGTCAACGATAACACCGGTCTGTGCTTCCTTTAGGGTTTCTATAACCTCTGCAACCTGTGCTTTTTTTGCTTCCAATACCTTTGCGCTTGGCATATTTTGTTTCACCTCCTGTTAGTTTGGATAAATATGCCTTTTGTTTGCCCTGAGGCAAAATAAAAGGCTCTTTGCCGTAGACGCAAAGAGCCATAGTAATCT
>JAFQYK010000539.1 GCA_017406485.1 Clostridia bacterium | reverse complement strand
GTCTGGGGAGCGCAGATGGGCTGCCCATCGTCGTGGCAGATGGAGATAACGCGCGCGGACGACGGCGTTTGTATTTCGGGTGGATTAGCCGACAGGGAGTTTGGTCATTGGATGAAAACTATAAAAAACGGTGAACGCTTCAAAGGTCCCGAAGCGGTGATAACCGTTTGCGAGGGCGATATTGATGATTTGTGCGCAAGGCTTCTTGAAGCACAGGAGGACGCGCTGAACGTTCCCGGAAGCGAAGAAAACCTGCCGGTTATCTTCAACGAATACTGCACCACCTGGGGTAATCCGTCGCACGATAATATCACAAGCATACTTGGCGCAATAGACGGAAAGGGAATAGATTATTTTGTGATAGACTGCGGCTGGTTCAAGGAGGACGGCGTGAGGTGGGATATAAGTATGGGCGACTATATTCCGTCAAAAACGCTGTTTCCGAATGGCATAGACGAAACAGTCAGGGTGATAAAAGCCCACAATATGCGCCCCGGAATATGGTTTGAGCCTGAAACCATTGGTGAGAAGGCGAGCGCGTATCACAATGAGGAACACCTTTTAAAGCGCGATGGTATAACGCTCACCACGCAAAACCGCCGATTTTGGGATATGAAGGACGAGTGGGTGAAAAAGTATCTCGGTGAGCGCGTGATTGACTTTCTTAAAGATAATGGATTTGGCTATATAAAGGTTGACTATAACGAAACAATCGGCATAGGCTGTGATAACGCTGACAGCCTTGGAGAGGGGCTGAGGCAAAATATGCTCGGCACGCTTGAATTCTTTAAGCGTATGCGGCGTGAAATCCCCGACCTTGTCATAGAAAACTGCGCCTCGGGCGGCAACCGCTTAGAACCTGTGTTTATGTCGCTTTCGTCTATGGCTTCGTTCTCGGACGCGCACGAATGCGTTGAAATACCGATAATCGCGGCAAACCTTCACCGCCTTATCCTGCCGCGTCAAAGTCAGATTTGGTGCGTGATACGCAAAAGCGACACTGTGCAAAGAATAGCGTATTCTGTGGCGGCGACGTTTTTGGGCAGAATGTGCCTGTCGGGTGATGTGACGGATTTAAGCGCGGAACAGTGGAAGGTGATTGATGACGGTATCGCATTTTACAAAAAAGCCGCGCCTGTAATAAAGCACGGCAAGTCAAAAATTTACCGCAAAAATCTCACCTCATACCGCCATCCCGAAGGTTATCAGGCGGTGTGGCGCGAAAATGAAAAAAGTGCGCTGTGCGTAGTTCATACCTTTGAAAATGCTCCGGAAAAAATTACCGTGCAGGCAGACGGCTGTAAAATCAGCGCCGTATATCCTGCCGGCGCGGAGGTGCAAATCAGCGGCGGCAAGCTGATTATAGGGGATATTACGGACTTTTCGGGCATAGGTGTGCTTCTTGAAAAATGATAATTTGGTATTGACATTTTTTTGCCGCTGTGCTAAAATTTAAAACGAAGCAAGGGCGTTTCTTCCGGGGAGAAGAAGCGCCTTTTTTGAGCATAAATCTACGAAAGGATTTGAAAATAATGACTAAGCAGGACATTTTACGACTTGTAGACGAGGAGGACGTGCGCTTTGTGCGTCTGCAGTTTACGGATATTTTAGGCAATATGCGAAATCTCGCCATAACGACCTCGGCCTTGGAGGACGCTTTAAGTAACAGGTGTATGTTTGACGGCTCCTCAATTGAAGGGTTTGTGTCGGTGGAGGAGAGTGATTTGTATTTACACCCTGACCTTGACTCCTTCGCAATTTTTCCGTGGCGGCCGCATCAGGGCAAGGTGGCGCGCTTTATCTGCGACGTGTATAAGCCCGACGGCACACGTCTTGAAAGTGACCCGCGGTATGTTCTGCAGAAGGTCATTAAGGAAGCGGAGGATATGGGCTACACTCTTGAGGTTGGGCCAAAGTGCGAGTTCTTCCTGTTTAACACCGACGAACGCGGCGCGGTAATGCTGTCGCCGCACGACAACGCGGGCTTTTTAGACCTTGCACCGCTCGATAACGGCGAGAACTGCCGCCGCGACATCTGCCTTACACTTGAAGAAATGGGCTACAAAATAGAAACATCACAGCACGAGAAAGCGCCCGGTCAGCACGCTATCGCGTTTCGGCACGGTGACGCTCTGACCACCGCTGACCGTCTTGTGACGTTCCGCACTGTTGTAAAAACAATCGCAAAGCGTAACGGACTTCACGCGACATTTATGCCAAAGCCGATAGAGGGACAAAACGGCAGCGGTATGCACCTTAAAATGGCGCTTATGAAGGACGAAAAAAATGTATTTGCAGGTGAAACGCTAACCGAAACGGCTAAGCAATTTATAGAGGGGCTGTTAAAGCACACGCCGGATATGGCTTGCCTTACCAATCCGACAGTAAACTCATATAAGCGTTTCATTCCGGGCTATCAGGCGCCGTGCTTTATATCGTGGTCGGAAAACAACAGAAGTCTGCTTGTGCGCGTACCGTCTGTACGTGACGGCGGAGCAAAGCATATCGAGCTTCGTTCACCGGACGGAACGGCTAACCCGTACCTTACAATAGCGGCGTGCCTTAAAGCCGGACTTGAAGGTATTAAAAACAAGGAAAAGCTGCGTTCGGGTGTTGATGTAAATATATACAGGCTTTCCGAGCGTGACCGTGATGCGCTCGGCATAAAGAGCCTGCCGATTAGCCTTAACGAGGCTGTAAGCCTTGGCAAACAGTCGGAGTTTATAACCGGGCTTTTGGGCGAGAGGTTCAAGGAAAGCTACCTTGCCGAAAAGGAAAAGGAGTACGACGCGTACCGCAAGACCATAAACCAATGGGAGATAAATAATTACCTCACGCAATATTGATATATTTAATTTTGTGCTGGAGGTGATACGATGTGGAGCGTATAGCGCTTGCCTTTTCCAAAGCGGAAACGGCTGAAAAAATTAGAATAATGCTTGACGGCAGCGGCTATGAGATTGCCGCGGTGTGCTTTTCGAGAGCCGAGCTTATGCGTTCCTTATCGGGCAAAGACGAAACGCTTGTCATAATGGGGTATAAGCTCGCGGACGGTACGGCGGATGATGTATTTGAGGATTTAGATGCGCGGCATAAGCTGATGAGTATTGTAAAGGCGGAGCATCAGAATGATATTTATAACCGTGATATATTCGTTGTACCGCTGCCTATTAACAGGCAGATACTACAAAACGCGGTGGAAACGTTTGTCGGCATAATAGAACGGCAGCGTCATCGCAGAATAAGAACAGACGAGGAAAAGAAGATAATAGAGGACGCAAAGGCGTATCTTATGGAAAACCACGCGATGGACGAGGAGGAGGCGCACCGTTTTATCCAAAAACGAAGTATGGATACCGGGGCGAAGTTCATAGATACGGCAAGGGCGATATTAAAGAGATAGGAGAGATTAGATGCAGACCTTTGAATTTACAAAGATGCACGGCGCAGGTAACGATTATATTTACGTCAACTGCTTTAAGGAGCATTTGACCGATATAAACGAGGTTGCGCAAAGGGTAAGTGACCGCCATTTCGGAATAGGCTCGGACGGACTTGTTTTAATATGCCCGTCAGAAAAGGCGGATTTCAGAATGGATATGTATAACAGCGATGGCTCGCAGGCGGAGATGTGCGGAAACGCGACAAGGTGCGTAGGAAAATACGTCTACGACAGAGGGCTTACCGACAAAACACACATTACGCTTGAAACGCTTGCCGGAATAAAAATACTTGACCTTAACATAAAAGACGGCAAGGTTGAAACTGTTCGAGTAAATATGGGCAGTCCGGAGCTTGTGCCGAAAAACATACCGATAGACAGTGATAAGGAACGTTTTATAAGCGAGCCGGTGGAGGTGCTCGGCAAAACGTATAAGGTAACAGGCGTGTCAATGGGCAATCCTCACGCGGTAACATTTATTGAAGATACGGATAGCCTTGCAATCGAGAAATTAGGCCCGCATTTTGAAAATCACAAGCTGTTCCCGAAGCGTATCAACACCGAGTTCGCGCAAATTGTTGACCGAAACACAATCAAAATGCGCGTATGGGAGCGTGGCGCGGGTGAAACTTTGGCGTGCGGCACAGGCGCGTGCGCGACGCTTGTCGCGGCGTATCTGAACGGTCTGACGGATAACGAAGCCGACCTCGTGCTTTTGGGCGGCACGCTGCATATAAAGTATGATGAAGCAGAAAACGCGGTGTATATGACAGGACCGGCAGCATTTATTTGTGACGGAACGATAACGGTATAGAAAGGAAAATTAAAATGGCAAGAATAAATGACAATTACTTAAAACTCCCCGGCGCATACCTCTTTTCAACAGTGGCGCGCAAGGCGCAGGAATTTGCGGATGCACACCCCGACCGTGAGCTTATAAAAATGAGCATAGGCGACGTAACAAAGCCGCTTGCGCCTGCGGTAATCGCGGCAATGCACAAGGCGGCGGACGAAATGGGAACGAGCGAGGGCTTCCGCGGCTACGGCCCCGAACAGGGTTACGACTTTTTAAGAAGTAAGATAGCTGAATGCGATTACAAAGCGCGCGGCATTGATATAGACATAAGCGAAATCTTTATCAGCGACGGCGCAAAGTCAGACTGCGGCAATATAGGCGACATTTTCTCCGTTGACAATAAGGTTGCCGTTTGCGACCCGGTTTATCCGGTGTACGTTGACACCAACGCAATGGCGGGACGCGCAGGCGATTTTGCGAGCGAGCATTGGACGAACCTTTACTATATGCCCTGCACGGCTGAAAACGGCTTTATGCCGGAGCTGCCTAAAGAGAAGGTGGATATAATCTATCTCTGTTTCCCGAATAACCCCACAGGCGTTGCCGCTACGCGTAAGCAGCTTGTGCCGTGGGTTGAGTACGCAAAGGAAAACGGCGCGGTGATACTCTATGACAGCGCGTATGAAGCGTTTATAACAGACCCCGATGTGCCGCACAGCAT
>JAFQYK010000065.1 GCA_017406485.1 Clostridia bacterium | reverse complement strand
TCATCGCCCATTACGGAGATGTACGCCTTTGCGTATCTAAGGTCGTTTGTTACACTGACCTTTACCACGCTCGTCATAAGAGGTATACGCGTGTCCTTCAGGTTGCGGATTATGTTCGCCAATTCGCGCATTACCTCGCCGTTTATCTTATCAATTCTCGCCATTGTTTGTCCTTTCAAATTGTTGTTTATCTTACTTACGGCGGACGAAGATTAAGCCTTCCCCTTGAGGGGAAGGTGGCATTTTCGACCAAAGGGAGAAAATGACGGATGAGGTGTCAAATATCTTAAACATACAGTTTTCAGACACCTCATCAGTCTCGCTCGCTTTGCTCGCTCGACAGCTTCCCCTCAAGGGGAAGCCTTTGCGCACCGCCATCAGTTAGTCGGCTAAACACCAATTTATCTCTCTATCTCTTCCATAACGAAGCACTCAATAGTATCGCCTTCCTTGATGTCGTTGAAGTTCTCGACACCGAGACCGCATTCGAAGTTTTCGCTTACTTCCTTCGCATCGTCCTTGAAACGCTTTAGTGAATCAATCTTACCCTCGTGGATGATTATACCGTCACGCACGATACGTATTTCCGCGTTTCTGCGGATAACACCCTGCGTTACATAGCAGCCCGCGATTGTACCCACGCCCGAAACCTTAAATGTCTGGCGTACCTCGGCATAGCCCAAAACAACCTCTTTAAATTCGGGGTCAAGCATACCCTTCATAGCCGCTTCAATTTCCTCAATAGCCTGATAGATTACGCGGTAAAGTCTGATGTCAACCTCCTGCTGCTCGGCACTTGCTACCGCGCCGGCGTCCGGACGAACGTTAAAGCCTACAATAATAGCGTTTGACGCGTTCGCAAGCATAACGTCACTCTCGTTTACAGCACCCACGCCGCCGTGGATAACCTTAACGCGTACCTCATCGTTAGACAGCTTTTCAAGCGATTGCTTAACGGCTTCAACACTACCCTGTACGTCAGCCTTAACGACAATCGGCAGCTCCTTCATATTACCCTCGTCAATCTGGCTGAATAGGTTATCAAGAGATACCTTTACAACCTGATTGAACTCGGTTTCCTTCATTTCCTGTCTGCGCTGCTCGGCAACGGCTCTTGCAAGCTTTTCGTCATTTACAACAACAAAGTTGTCGCCGCCCGTCGGAGCTTCGCTAAGTCCCAAAAGCTCAACCGGCGTTGACGGGCCGGCGGTCTTTACGCGTCTGCCCTTGTCGTTTACCATTGCTCTTACACGGCCTACGGCTGTTCCGGCGATTACAAAGTCACCGACCTTCAGCGTACCGTTCTGTACCAGTACGGTCGCAACAGGACCACGTCCCTTATCTATCTGCGCTTCTATAACGGTACCCTGCGCGTCACGGTTCGGGTTGGCTTTAAGCTCCTGCATATCCGCAACGAGAAGCACCATTTCAAGAAGTCCGTCAATGTTAATTCTCTTCTTTGCCGAGATTTCAACGCAAACGGTGTCGCCGCCCCATTCCTCGGGGACAAGGTCATATTCAACGAGCGCCTGACGTACTCTATCCGGGTTTGCGCCGTCCTTATCTATCTTGTTTATAGCGACAACTATCTGTACGCCCGCCGCCTTGGCGTGGTTTATAGCCTCAATTGTCTGCGGCATTATACCGTCGTCCGCTGCTACAACGAGTATTGCGACGTCCGTTACCTGCGCGCCGCGCGCGCGCATTGTCGTGAACGCTTCGTGACCCGGTGTGTCAAGGAACGTTATTCTGCGGTCGTTCAGCTTAACGCTGTAAGCTCCGATATGCTGCGTAATACCGCCGGCCTCGCCCTCGGTTACATTGGTGTGGCGGATTGCGTCAAGAAGCGACGTTTTACCGTGGTCAACGTGTCCCATTACAACAACCACCGGCGGACGCGGTTCAAGCTCGTCTGCGCTGTCCTCGTGCTCGGTAAGCTCCTGAAGCATATCCTCCTTGGTTACGACAACCTCCTGCTTTACGTCAATACCGAAATCCATACCGACAAGCGCGGCTGTTTCGTAGTCAACGGACTGGTTCTGCGTTGCCATAATACCGAGCATCATCAGTTTTTTAACAATTTCAGCCGACGTCTTACCCATTCTTGAGGCAAGCTCGCCCACCGCGATTGTCTCACCGACTTCAATCTCGGTTACAACCTTTGCCGGAATAACCTTCTTCTCAGCCTTCTTATCCTTGTCACGGCGGTTCTTTCCGCCGCGCTTATTATTCTTTACCTTTCCGCCCTGCTTATTCATACGCGAATCACTCTGAACCATATCCTCAATTCTTTCGCGCGTTTCAATGGCTTTAAGGTCAACAGACGAATGACGCGTATCAACTACGCGGCGCTTTTCCTCGGTCTTAACGACAAACTCTTCATCTGTATTTGAGCGGTCAACATTACTGAGGTCAATTCTCTGACCTGTCTGTTTTTTTGCAACCTTGTGACGCTTTTCCTGTCTGGGCTTTTCAGCAGCTTTTTCCTTTGCAGGAGCCGGTTTTTTAACCTCCGGCTTCTTCTCCTCTTTTTTAGGCTCTTCCTTAACCTCCGGCTTTACGGCAGCCTTTTTGACAATAACCGGTTCAAAAGCCGCCTCAGGCTTCTTTACCTCAACCTTCGGCTCTTCTTCCTTTTCCTCTTCCTTTACTTCCACGGCCTGTTCAGCGGCGGCTTTTTCTTCCGCGGCCTTCTTTGCCCGCTCCTTTTCGGCCTTCTTCTGAGCCTCTGCGCGAAGCTCTGTTATTTCATCCTCGCTCAGTGTATTGGCCTGTGTGTAAATATCAATAATAAGACCGGCCGTTTCCTCTGTTATAAGACTTGAAGCGCTCTTCACCTCAACGCCGTACTGTGCCAGTTTTGCAATTATGTCCTTATTTGTGATTTTCAGATTTTTTGAAACCTCTCCGAGTTTTAAAGTTTCAGCCATATTCATCATCCTTTCCTCTCGTCCCGTAAGGATATATTAAATCTATCTAAAATTGCCTTCGCAAAATTGTCGTCATTAACGGATAACGCGCCGCATTCGCTTAGTCCTACGCTTCTGCCCAATGTTATCTTGTCTGAATACTCTTTGCAGCGTATATTATAGTGTGCGCAGGAATTTTTTATGTCCTTTTTTGTATTCTCCGATGCGTCCGCGGCAAGCAGGACAAGTTTTGCGCTTCCGTTTTTTATCGACTTTGCACACCTGTCCGCACCTACGCTTGCCTTGCCGGCACGCCGGCTCAGGCCAACCATACCGAGCAGCTTATCCTTCATATCAATCAGCCATCCTTTCACTTCGTTCAAGGACAAACAGGAGGCGAAAGAACTTCGTTCCTTCACACCATTTCCTCCGCCGCTTTGTATATTTCTATAGGAACATTACATTTAAAGTGTCTTGCAAGCCCGTTTTTCTTTTCGGCTTTTTTTATGCAATCCTTATCCCTGCAGATATACGCGCCGCGGCCCATCAGCTTTTTATTTTCATCCGGCATTATTTTGCCTGTGTTTAATTCACGTACAATCCGTATAAGCTCCGCCTGCGGCTTCATCTGTCTGCAGGCGATACACATTCTCATTGGTATGTGCATACCGTTTTACTCCTTATTCTGCGCTAATATCTATTTTCCATCCGGTCAGACGAGCCGCAAGGCGCACATTCTGACCCGATTTTCCTATCGCAAGCGAAAGCTGATGTTCGGGAACGGTTACCTTTGCACTTTTCTCTTCTTCATTTATCTCGATGCCGGTCACTTTAGCCGGTGAAAGGCTTGCTGAAATGTACTCGGCCGGATCCTCGCTCCACTTTACAATATCAATCTTCTCGTCATTAAGCTCATCGCCTATGTTCTGAACTCTCATACCTCTCGGGCCTATGCAGGCGCCCTGAGCGTCAACATCGGGGTCTGTTGAGTAAACTGCTATCTTTGTTCTTGAGCCGCCCTCGCGCGCTACGTTCTTAATCTCAACTATGCCTTCCGCAATTTCGGGAACCTCCTGCTCAAAGAGTCTTTTTACAAGACCGGGGTGGGTTCTTGAAACCATTATCTGCGTACCCTGCGAGTTGGTTCTTACGTGGCTTACATAGCACTTTAAGACTTGTCCGACCTCGTATCTCTCGCCGTAGGGCTGCTCCTTTTCGGGAAGAACAGCGTTAACCTTGCCGATGTCTATATAAACTGTTCCGTGCTCTATTCTCTCAACTCTGCCGGATATAAGCTCGTTTTTCTTTTCGGTGTACTCGCTGTGAATAACGCCGCTTTCCGCTTCTCTTATTCTCTGCGTCACAACCTGCTTCGCGGTCATAGCGCTTATTCTGCCGAAGTTCTTGGGTGTTACCTCAATATTTACAATGTCGCCTATTTCATATGTGCCGCTAATCTCTCTGGCGTCATCAAGTGAAATTTGCTCCTGCTCATTTTCAACCGTTTCCGAAACAGTTTTCTGCGCGTATACTTTAACGCCGCCCTTTTCCTTGTCGATTTCAACCTTAACATTCTGCGCCGAGTTGAAATTCTTTCTGTAGGCCGCGACGAGCGCCGCTTCAAGCGCGTCAATAAGTACATCCGGGCTTAAGCCCTTTTCGTCGCAGATTTCCATAAGTACGTCAAAAAGTCCGTTTTCCATTTTTTCTTAATCTTCCTCTCTGTTAAAATTTGAATGATAGTCTTATATATGCCGCTTCCTTAACGGGGATTTGCTTTGTTTCGCCGCCAAGATCAATATATGCCGTGTTGTCCTTAAAATCCTTCAGTACGCCGGTAAACTCCTTAACGCCGTCCTCTGCCTTATACAGTTTCACATCAACCTCGCGTCCGATGTAGTATAAAAACTCACGCTCTTTTGTGAGCTTTCTGTCCGCGCCGGGTGAAGATACCTCTAACGTATACGCCTCGCTTATGAAGTTCTCGCGGTCAAGGATTTGTTCAACCGCCTTTGAAAACATCTCGCACTCGTCAATGCCTATGCCGCCCTCTTTGTCAATGTAGTAGCAAAGCGAATACGCATCGTCAGACTTTTTATATGTTACATCCACAACGTACACACCCTGCTCATTTGCGAGCGATTCGGCTATTTCAAGCGCTTTTATCTCCGTTTTATTTGCCATATATTCCTCCCTGTATAATCTCCTATTACAAACGAAAGAGTGGGCTCACCCACTCTTTCTGAATATAGTATATTCATAGATACTGTTATTATATCACATTTTTCTGCAAATATCAAGTGTTTTTTAGAATCTTTTTCAATTATTCATCACTGCTGCCCGATGATGATCCCGAGGAGCTGCCTGACGAGGATGAACTGCTGCTCACACTGCTATTCCCCGACGATGATCCGGAGGAGCTGCCTGATGAGGAGCTGCCCGACGAGCTGCCTGACGAGGACGATGATGAGTCAACCTCGTATCCGGAGCTTTTCGATGATGTTGAACCGCTTGATGAAGAGCTGCCTGAAGACGAGCTGCCCGACGAGGATGATCCCGACGAGGACGAGCCTGACGAATATGAACTTCCCGAAGATGAGCTGCCCGATGAATGCGAGCTGCCCGACGAGGACGAGCCTGACGAGGATGAACCCGATGAAGAAGAATTAGACGAGGACGACGCGCCCGCGTTTGTCTTCTTGCCTGCCTCAACGCTTGAAGCGTCCGCCGGATTGCCTGTGGTAATTCCGGATGCGTCATAGCCGAATACTGTCTCGGTCATTTCTCTTATCTTATCCATATCGGGAATCCAGACATCACCGTTTGAGCTGTCCTCGGTGTACTCACCCGGAAGTGAATATGAATTTATGCTTGCGCTTGTAAACTCGGTTATGAACTTGGAATACTTTATAATGTCACCAACAGAGAAATTGGTTTTTATCTCGCTGCTTACCTCTTTAAATATAGCGGGGATTTTCATAACAAGGCCGGAGTTTACCTTCTGGTCAACAACAGCCTTTATGAATTTCTGCTGCATTTCAACTCTGTCCTTATCACCGTTTGCATAACCCTTGAATACTCCAGTGTTCGGATTGACATTTCCGTGGCGGTAACGCATAAGCCATACAGCCTGTGAACCGTTAAGTCCGGGATAGTCGGAATTGTCGCCGCCGTATTTGCCCGGGGGAAGGTTAATGTGCAGGCTCTGAACAGGGTCGTCATATACCATTCCCACACCGTCACCATAGAGATCGGGGATTTCAAACTCAATCGGTCCAAGCTCGTTTATAACGTGTGCCACCGCGTCAAATGAGAAATCCACATAGTAGTTAATCGGTATGCCGGTAAGACGCGTTACCGCTTCACACGTTGCCGCAGGGCCGCCTATCTTGCCGTCACTGCCTATATACGCGTGCGCCGCGTTTATCTTCTGGTAACGGTTTCCGATATACATTTTTGTATCACGCGGAATGGTGAGCATATTTACTACCTTTTTATCCGTATCTATACTTGCAAGCATTATCGCGTCGGTTCTCAAACCGTCCACGTCCGTACCCATCAAAAGCACGTTTATCTTGCCGCCCGAAGCCGCGACCGTTCCCTTGTTGTCAACAGCTATCGTGTCGTCCTTTGAGCCTGTAAAATCTATGCCCATACAAACCGCCGCGCCGGCTACAACAACCGCCAGCGATATGCAAAGTACCTGAAAATATCTCTTTACGTTGAATTTCACTGTCTTACCTCCGAATTTATACAAATCAATTACTTTCAATGGTCTAATATACGTTAGTATATCATTGAAACGGAATTACGTCAACCTACATTATATATGCATAATTGTTAAATTTTCGTTACATTATTGGGATTTTTGACGGATTGGAGTAGGTTTATACATAAGTGATTAAATAATAAGCCACCAAAAAACCTGTTGACATAGTCAACAGGTTTTTTGGTGGGAGAGAATGGATTCGAACCATTGAAGTCGTAGACAACAGATTTACAGTCTGCCCCCTTTGGCCACTCGGGAACTCTCCCATATGGAGCTGGTGATGGGACTCGAACCCGCGACCTGCTGATTACAAATCAGCTGCTCTACCAATTGAGCTACACCAGCATTTTGTTTACAAATAATATCTGTAATACTATTGATGATTTGCAGACATTGTACTTTGTCTGCAAATATTATAAGGTTCATTCACAACACATTTTGCTTCGCAAAAAAGTACTTGGTGGGAGTTACAGGGCTCGAACCTGTGACATCCTGCTTGTAAGGCAGACGCTCTCCCAGCTGAGCTAAACTCCCATACTACTGGTCGGGATGACAGGATTTGAACCTGCGGCCCTCTGGTCCCAAACCAGATGCGCTA
>JAFQYK010000538.1 GCA_017406485.1 Clostridia bacterium | reverse complement strand
GCGCAAATATCCTTTGCGCATTCAAGCTCTTTCTTGTGCCGCTGACCGTAATCAAAGCCAACTGCCGAAACATTTTCTTTGCCAAATCTGTCTATCGCCCAGAAAAGACAGGTCGTGCTGTCCTGTCCGCCCGATAAAACCACAATTGCTTTTCTCATTTTACTTTCTCCTAAATATAATCTTTTAAGCAGCTGAGCATTTTATAAATAAGTAATATTTATCGTTTATGTCCTCTTTTATAAATATATAATTCATTAAAGTCTTAGCAATAGACCCGTTTTTCGCGTAAAAGTTTTTATATGTTAGCGATGATAAGTCAGGCAAGTCCCACCAGGGATAAGTACTTTTTATATTCTGTATATAATTATCAAGAGCTTTATGTGTTATAAGAATATCATTAATTTCTTTTATATCCTCTTTGGTCTGTACATCAATGTAAAATTCTTTTAGGAAGCAATTCAAATCATCTTCTTCAAAAGAAATTTTAGCAATAAATGATGGATCATATAAATTCGGTTCAATATCATCTAACTCTTCATCATGACGTAATTTGTAATTATACTTTTCTATATGTGCAGATTTCGGCAATGAGAATTTAAAAACATTTTCAAAGGCTTTCTTTGCATATTCGTCTCTGTCTTCAATCTTCAGTGACTTAATCCTTTCAAGAATACTATCTGCTTGTTCCTTAGTTATAATTTGCTCAGCATTAAAGTTTTTGTTTTCGTCACCGAAAATAAAATATTGATTCTTCATATTGTAAGCAGATTGTTTTGCCCATTCCGGTATTAGATTGTCATCAGTAAATTTATTATTGTTATAGGATATGATAATTTCAACCTTATGGTCACTCTCAAGCCGTGTTACCATACGGTCGATAATTGCCGCCGCCTGTGCTCTTGTAACATAGCCGTCCGGCTCAAAGGCACTGTCCGATGTGCCAACCATATATCCCAAGGAGAAGCACTTTTGAATTGCGTCCTTTAACGGGCTTTCCTCAATGTCGGCAAACAGAGCAGAGCTTTCGGTTAACTCCACTTGGGTGTCTTCCATTTCCTCATAAAATGCGACAACCTTTTCCGCCATTTCCGCCCGCGTCATAGGATGGTTTTCCTCCGCTATTGCCGTAATCACCATTGGGCTTAAACATAATACAAGTAATAGTGATATTATTTTTTTCATTTTACTTTCTCTCCGTTAAACTGTTAAAAAGTCTTTCTTCCGCAATTTTCTCATACTTCGTACCCTTTTCGCCGTAATTCGCAAACGGATAAATCGCAATACCTCCGCGCGGCGTGAAATAGCCCTTTACCTCCAGATACTTCGGCTGCATAAGCCCCACTAAATCTTTCATTATAATATTGATGCAGTCCTCATGGAAATCACCCTGATTGCGGAAGCTGAAAAGATACAGCTTTAAGGATTTCGACTCAACCATTCTTTCGTTCGGGATATAGTTAATCGTAATTTTCGCAAAATCGGGCTGACCGGTAATGGGGCAGAGCGAGGTGAACTCCGGACAGTCAAACGTCACCATATAATCATTATCAGGGTGCTTGTTTATAAATGTTTCAAGTACCTCCGGAGCGTATGTGTCCTTGTAAACCGTCTTTTTATTTCCCAAAAGCGATAAGCCCTGTTTTTCTTCGTCAGTTCTCGGCATTTATCTTTCCTCCAGCCATTTTAATTTTTGCTCACAAGCGTTGCGCATAATCTTTTCCAATTCCTCTCTGTCACCGTTCTCGGTTGCGACAGCCATTTTCTCTAAACTTGCTTCCATTTCTCTTATGCGCTTTGCAAGCTCGGTTTTGTTCTCCACAAAAAGCTCGCTCCACATAACCTCGTTTATCTTTGCAACGCGCGTACAATCTCTTAGCGAACCTGCACTGAAAAAAGTTGAGCGCTCTATCATCGGATTGTCGCAAAGCGCGACAGCGACAACGTGCATAAGCTGCGAGGTGTACGCGATAACCGCGTCGTGTTCCTCCGCGGTGGTTGTGACAACGTGCTTGCAGCCGATATATTCCGCCAATTCTCTGACAAGCGCAATACTTTCGGGCTTGTTATCTTTTGTCGGCGTTATTAAAAATGAAGCCTTATCGAAAAGCGTGTCAGTTGAGGATTTGTAGCCGCCGACCTCGCGCCCGGCCATCGGGTGCGCGCCGACAAAATCAACCGTATCGGGGAGTATTTCCGAAAGATTATCAATCATAAACTGCTTGACGCCCGAAACATCGGTAATAACAGCGCCGTCCTTAATGCGCGAAATATTATCGCGAACCATGTCTATATTAAGCTGCGGATAAAGACATAAAATAATTAAATCCGCATTTTCCATAGCGTCGCCGGCATTCTGATACGCCTCGTCAATAACCCCGTCCTTTTCCGCCAAAATGAGCGATTCTTCGCTGCGGTTATACGCCGCGACAGTGCAGTTATGAAATCCGCGCAGCCTCCGCGCAATAGAGCCGCCTATTAAACCAAGACCAATTATTGCTACTTTCAATTACTTCAACTCCATTCCGCGACTATTTTATCACAAAAAAAAAGAGTTGTGAATAGTATAATAGAAAAAAGTGTTAAACAAAATGAGTTTCTTCTATTAAATAAAATAACCAAGATTATAGAGGAAGATACAAGCGACACAATCAAGGTAAAGAAAATATCGCAGCTTATTAAGGAAAACAATGTGGCTTTTTGTGCCCAATAAACCTTGAAAAACACTACATATTGTGCGTCGGGAAAAAGTTAAAATTTTCTTGAAATTTTTTAAAAAAAAGTATTGACATCTAAGAAAGAGAGTGGTATACTAAGTAAGCTGTCGCTGAGAACAGCGCATGTACATTGAAAGATAAATAGTGCGTGCATTTGCGAAGCAAATGCAATAACATATACGAGCGTGCCGGCGTGTGTCAAGAAGCGAAGCGGAATGACAGGCAGCTTGCTGCCGTAGCAGACCGGTGCAATAGGCGAGTATATGTATGTCCAAGTCAAATTTATTTGAGTAAAATACTCTAAGATTTATGACAGTAATCGGATAATGAGAATTAACGAATGTCAGAGTTAGTTAAGAGCTAACAAACTTTTGTATATAAAACGTTTT
>JAFQYK010000537.1 GCA_017406485.1 Clostridia bacterium | reverse complement strand
GCTGCCTGAGTTTATGCAGACAAAAAAGGAAAAGAAATAATATAACATAGATTTACGTTGTGTTCATAAGGTTAAAGTTTACAAAACAGTAAAGCTAAAAGGTAGCGATTATTCAAATCACTACCTTTTTTTCGTGCCGCATCGTGAGAATTTAGGGTATACCTTCAGAACATAAATTTGACAATGGTATATAACAAAGTTTAAACCTTCAAAATATGGCTTTTCTATTATAATTTTATGTTTACAAAACCACTGAAAAGTGATAAAATATTTAATGCGAATGGAACATAGGTATTTTTATAGTGCCGTTAAATAATTGATGCAAGGGAATACAGTTTTAACTGTATTGTTTTTGGTGTTTTTGCATACTCATATAACGTATATTGTTAAAAATGTACGCTCAGAATATGAGTATGTCTGACCTTGCGTCCGTATTTATATGTTCCATTCGCAGTGGGAGCGGTACATTTTATGTGTGTTGCTCTTGCGGGTAACACACTTTTTTATCTTATAGGAAATTGCTACTTTTAAGTTATAATTTTCTATAAGTAAAAAGGTTTCCTTATTCTTGCGCCTGAAGGCGCAGTTTTGTCAGAAACTTTTTCAATATGGAGTGGTTCAATGTGAAGCTAACACTTTTAACAACGGAGTTATCAGCAACAACGGTTTATTTCTTTCAATGCTGTGGTGCAGATATGGGCATTACGGCAGGCTGTGTCTTAAACAGATTATTACTGAAAATATCAGAAAAGACCCCTGTTTTAGCGGCAAAGCTGACAATGTGGTATTTCAACGCGCTGACAGCAAGGAAAAATACTGAAGAAAAATTAGATATACTTAACGTCTTTGCCGTGTTGTGCCTTGCTTTGTTTGACGACGATGCTGTTCTGCAATATGAGAAGCTTAATCCAAGGGAAAATAATTATATGTCTGTTGATTTTCATTTTGACCATACAATAAAATTTGCGCTCGCAAACGATACAGCCACCGCGCTTAACCAGAAAATAGAAGAATATAAGCTGTCGGAGGGTGAAACGATTGATAGAATAGTAGATGAATTTACCTCAAAGAACAACGAAACTATACCGTATATTTTAATGAATTATTTGTTTGTGTCAGCAAGCCGTCTTATAATGCCGCAGGCACGTACGGCGGTGCAGCTTGCTCTGTTATACAGTATAGACGATATATGCGAGCTTTCCGACTGCATTAAGGAAAATGTAATAGATATAATAAAACATATGCGTGATTATTCATTTACTAATCAAAACGTATTGGAAAATATCAATGTTATAAAAAACAGTGGGTTCTATAAAACAAAGTTTTTAAATAATGGGATTTTGTAAAGTGGACAACACCTCGTAAATAAATATAATATGAGGTGATGAAAGTGAAAGCGAGAGCGGCGATTTATACGAGGCTGTCAAAGGAAGATTTTGACAAGGGAGAAAACGTAAGTGAGTCAATACGCAATCAGGAGTCAATGCTGACAAGCTATGCAGCCGAACGGGGCTGGGAGATTTACGATATATATTGTGATGATTCTTATAGCGGCGCATATGCCGGTGATGATAACACGCGTCCGGAATTCAACCGAATGATAGAGGACGCCTCAATTCACAGGTTCGATATTGTGCTATGTAAAAGCCAGTCGCGCTTCAGCCGTAATATGGAGGTTGTGGAGCAGTACATAAACGGCAAATTTACAGAGTGGGGTATACGTTTTATAGGTGTGGTTGATTATGTTGACACCGATGTTAAGGGCAATAAGAAATCGCGACAGATAAACAGCCTTGTGAATGAATGGTATCTGGAGGATTTGTCAGAGAACATACGGGCCGTATACAGGCATAAAATGCGGCAGGGCGAGTATATGGGCGCATTTGCGCCGTATGGATATTCAAGGGATAAAGAACAAAAAAACCATCTTATCATAAATCCGGTCACCGCGCCGGTGGTAAGACAGATATTTGAGTGGTACGCAGACGGAATAGGCACGGCGAAAATCAGTAGAATGCTAAATGAGAAAAAAATCCCCTCACCGCGTAAGCAACAGGAAATAGAGGGACTGAGAAAGACGTTGATGTACGCGAGATATGATATGGGAAGCTGGAGCGCGGGGACGGTAGGCGACATACTCCATAACAGGGCGTATTGCGGCGATGTGGTGCAGCACACAGTGGAAAAGGTGAGTTATAAGTCGAGAAAACGGCGGAGGCTGAGCAGTGTGAACTGGATTGTGGCAGAAAATATGCACGAGCCTCTTGTGAGTAGGGAGATGTTTGACGAGGTGCAGGAACGGTTCAATAAAAGGCGAAGGCCGTCTATTAAGCGTGAAAGTGTCGAAACAATATGGAATTTGGGATAAAAAGTCGTGTTAACGGTCCACAGATGTGGAGCCGGTACCGTTTGACAGGGGCTTCTATTCGGTAGACCTTCAATACTTCTTCAAGGTTACTCTTCAGGTTTACACCGGTGTTGGCAGACCGACAGAGGTTGAAGGCCTCGCTGCATTTGATAAGAAGGTTATCCTTTTCGGAAGCGAGGGTAACGCAAAGATATTTGAGTCCAAGTACAGAGAGGAAGCCTTTGATGCACAGCTTTGGAAAAAGACAAATCTCCCGCACGCAGTTGTAGAGGTT
>JAFQYK010000536.1 GCA_017406485.1 Clostridia bacterium | reverse complement strand
CTTGACGCGACAACGGTACTGTCGCGCCAGATTGCATCGCTTGGCATATACCCTGCGGTTGACCCGCTTGAATCAACGTCAAGAATATTAACGCCCGAAATAGTGGGCGAGGAGCATTACAATACCGCGCGTGACGTACAGCGAATTTTGCAGCGTTACGCGGAGCTGCAGGATATAATCGCGATAATGGGTATGGACGAGCTTGCGGACGAGGATAAGCTGCTCGTAGCAAGAGCGAGAAGAATACAGAAATACCTTTCCCAGCCGTTCTCCGTTGCGGAGCAGTTCACAGGTATGCAGGGTAAATATGTACCCATAAAGGAAACAATACGCGGCTTTCGCGCGATAATAGACGGCGAGTGTGACGATATACCCGAATCAGCCTTCCTCTTCACAGGAACGATTGATGAGGTGCGCGCAAAGGCAGCCGAGATAGAGAAGGCGGAGGAGGAATAATGGCTGAGTTTAGTCTGAAAATCATAACACCTGACGGCACAGCGTATGACGGCAGCGCGGAAAAGGTGATAGTCCGCGCCGTTATGGGTGACGTGTGTATTTTAAGCGGCCACGCCGATTACGTTTCGCCTATTGAAAAGGGCAGAGTCAAAATAACCTCCGGCAAAACGGAAAAAACAGCAATGTGTGAGGGCGGCTTTATAAGCGTAAAAAAAGGCGCGGTAAAAATCGCGCCGGAAAAATTTGAGTGGAACGAGGGAGCGTAAGCTCCCTTTTTACGTAAAATCGCGCCTGTACTGCGTGGGCTTAACGCCTGTGTGCTTCTTGAAATGAGAGATAAAATTACTCGTATCCATAAAACCGCATATTTCAGCGATTTCCGAAACACTCTTGCTTGTAGTACGCAGGAGTGTTTTTGATTTGTTTATGCGGTAGTTCGTGAGATAGCTGTAAGGCGTAACGCCCATTACGCGGCGGAAACGGCGGATAAAGTGGTATTTTGAAACGTGAATACACTCTATCATATCTTCAACGGTAATCGGATTAAAATAGTTTCTCTCAATAAACTTAACCACGGTCTGCACATCCTCCGCACTGTTATGCTTTATGCTTGCGTTATCACTCTCCAGAGCACCGAGACATACTGCGTTAAAAACAGAGTGCATATGAGAGGAAAGATGAAGATAGCTCTCAATATCATTTTGCCGCGCCTCCTCGATAATGCCGTTTACAAGCTCCTCAAAATCGGGCGCGTTTGCCATATCGGCCGCACGTACGCTGCCGGAGGGGTATGCAATTTCAAGCATAGCCTTGGCCGCGCTGCCGCCGAAATGTATCCATAAAAATTCCCACCTGTCCGTAACGCTTTTGTATTCGTGCGGAGAATGGCAGTCAATAATAACGGCATAACCGCGCGGCAGATTAAAAGCGGTGTCGCCTGTCAAAACTGAGCCCTCGCCCTTTAGGGTGTAGAGCAAAAGAAAGCTGTCGTGCGTTTCGCGCTTTGTGATATAGTCGCTGTCAGCCATAAAATGACCGGCTTCCGAAACATAAAGCGGCAGCGTCTTTGCAACGGCAGTCGGCGTAGCACTGACCCATATGGAATTATCCGAAATTTTTTCTTCATATTTTCTCATTTTCTATCACCCAAACACCATTTTATCATACATTTTTCTAAAAAGCAATAATTTCATATTTTGAAGCAATAATATATGATGACTTTTTCATTTGCAAACGTTATACTTATGTCAACAAATAAACAACCGAATGTTTTAGGAGGATTTAAAGAATGAGCGAGGTTTTTTTAAGACAGGAAAAAGTAGTTATACCAACCTACGAGCTTTCAGAGTATGACAAAAACCCGATGTTTCTTGAAAAGCGCGTATATCAGGGCTCATCAGGCCGCGTTTATCCGCACCCTGTATGCGAGGGCGTTTCGGATGTAAAGACAGACAAGGAATACAACGCAATATATTTGGAAAACGACTACATACTCGTAATGATTTTGCCGGAGATAGGCGGTAAAATTCACAGACTGTACGACAAGACAAACGGCTATGACGCTGTTTACTATAATGAGGTTATAAAGCCGGCGCTTGTCGGCTTGGCAGGCCCTTGGGTCAGCGGCGGCATTGAGTTTAACTGGCCGCAGCACCACAGACCGTCAACCTTTGACGCGGTCGACTACACGGTTGAAAGACGTGATGACGGCTCCGTAACCGTATGGGTAGGCGAAACAGAGAAGATGTTCCACACAAAGGGTATGGCAGGCTTCACAGTTTATCCCGACAAGGCGTATGTTGAGATAACAGGTCAGGTATACAACCCCACAGACAGACCGCAGACATTTTTATGGTGGGCAAATCCGGCTGTACCGGTAAACGACTACACACAGTCAATCTTCCCGCCGGACGTAAACGCTGTTATGGACCACGGTAAGCGCGCCGTATCCGAGTTCCCGATTGCAAAGGGCGTTTATTACAAGTACGACTACGCGCCGGGTACAGACATTTCACGTTACAAAAATATCCCTGTTCCGACCTCGTATATGGCGTATCACTCTGACTTTAACTTTATCGGCAACTACGACTACAACGAGCGCGCAGGTCTGTTGCACATAGCAGACCACCACGTTTCACCGGGTAAAAAGCAGTGGACTTGGGGTAACGGCGATTTTGGTCAGGCGTGGGATCGTAACCTCACAGACGAGAACGGCCCATACATCGAGCTTATGACAGGAATGTTCACGGATAACCAGCCCGACTTCACCTTCTTAAAGCCCTATGAGGAAAAGACCTTCAAGCAGTATTTTATGCCGTATAAGGCAGTAGGGCAGATTTCAAACGCGTCAACAGATGTTGCAATGAGTATGAGCATCGGGGACACTAAAGTCGATCTGACGTTCTACACGCCTGTCGGACTTAGGGACACTAAAATAGTTCTCACAGCAGACGGCGAAACAGTATACGAGGGGACACTAAACCTCAAAACAGCAGAGGTGTTTGAAACATGCGTAGACGTAAAAACAACAGGCAAAAAGATTGTCTGCACACTTATAAAGGACGGTAAGGAAATCCTTTCCGCAACCCCCACGGAGAGCCATGAGCCCGTACCGAACCCCGCCGAGGAAATACCCGAGCCTGAAAAACTCGAAACAAACGAGCAGCTTTTCCTCGCGGCAACACACCTTGAGCAGTACCGCCACGCAACCTACTCACCCGAGCCGTACTATTTGGAGGGCTTAAAGCGCGACGCGTCCGACATTCGTCTTAACAACGGCTACGGCAAATATCTTTATAACAAAGGCCGTTTTGAGGAAAGTATAAAGTATTTTGAAACAGCTAAGAAATCTTCAACCTGGAAGAACCCCAACCCCTACGACTGCGAACCGTATTACAACCTCGGTCTTGCGCTTAAGATAACAGGCGACACAGACAAGGCGTTTGACGCATTCTATAAGGCAGTATGGGACGGCAATATGCAGGATAAGGCATTCT
>JAFQYK010000535.1 GCA_017406485.1 Clostridia bacterium | reverse complement strand
ATAAAATATGCCATTCTGAACGGCATAAACCGCCCTAAAACAATTTATCTATAACAGCCCTATTTCCGATATTGCCACCTCTCAAAATAAGGACTTATTATGTGACGCATTAGAGCATTTTCAAACCGCATAAAGCCTATGTTTTTTGAGCCGAAATAAAGCAAGGGTATATAACTATATTCTTACCCTCAAAAATGGAGCCCTAATGCGTCACTTGATTTTTGCTGTTTTCTATTCCGCTGCCAATTTATTTAAGCCCTCTTTATAATTATTTCCCCATTCCTGCATAGCGTTCAAAATGGGGCGCATACTTTCGCCAAGCGGTGACAGTGAATATTCAACCCTCGGCGGAACCTCCGCGTAAACCTCGCGCTTAACTATTCCGTCAGATTCCATTTCGCGAAGATGTGAGGTCAGCACCTTTTGGCTGATACCCTCTAAGGATTTATGAAGCTCATTAAACCGCCACGGACGGGCTAACAGATTACGCAAAATTAAAAGCTTCCACTTGTTCCCGATAAGCTGCACTGTTGTGGCAACGGGGCAGGCGGGTAAATCTTCTTTTTTTATCATAATACATTCCTCCTGACAATAGTTTCTTTTTGAAAGTTACCTCCATTCTATCATACATCAGAATAAATTTCAATATTTTTGTCTAAAAAACCGCATAGCTATCCAATACTTTCTTTTAGAAACCATACTTACAAAAAAGTGCGTACTTGTGGAATTGTTGAAATCCCTTTACAATAAAACCATAGGGAAACCTAAAAAATAATGAGGAGGTGCTAAAGATGAGTGAAATGCTTAAAAATGTAGCTGCATTTAACGGCAGCGCTTGCGGCGCAGCAGACCCCACGCCATCAGCTTGTGGCGCAGCAGACCCCGATAAGGAAGAAGCTCCCGCTTCAGCTTGCGGCGCAGCAGACCCCGACAAGCAGTAATGCAATGGCAGACCTGTCCGCGTGGTAGGTCTGCGATTACGAGAATTATTAACTTTATATAGATTGTGAGGGATTAGAGTGAAACCGTATTTTGCTTTTCAATGGCACATAACAGATGTTTGCGACCAGCGTTGTAAGCACTGCTATATTTTTGCGGAGGATAACTGCAAGGCGCTTACAGAAACGCCTTTTGATAAAATGCGCGAGGTCGTTGACAGTTGCCTTGAAATGTGCGAAAAACTTGGACGGACGCCGTATTTCTATATCACAGGCGGTGACCCGATACTGCACAAGGACTTTTGGAAGCTGGCAGCATTATTAAAAGAGAAAAACATCACATTCGGTATTCTCGGAAATCCTTTTCACTTAGACGACGAGGTCTGCAAGAAGCTATACGACCACGGCTGCCGAAAATATCAGCTCTCTATTGACGGTATGGAGGAAACACACGATATGTTCCGCAAGGCAGGCTCTTTTAAAACCACGATAGAGAAAATCGACTGCATAAAAAAATCCGGTATGTATTGCGCGATAATGTCAACCGTTTCATCAGCGAATATAGATGACTTCCCGCTACTTATTGACCTTGTGGCGGAAAAGAACGTCGATGTGTTTGCCTTTGGGCGCTACTGCCCCACAAGCGGTCAAAAGTCGGAGGAATATCATATTGAGCCTCGCAGATATCGTGATTTCCTCGATATGTGCTATAACAAGTTTCAATATCACAAGTCTAACGGCTGCAGAACCACATTTCAGTACAAGGACCACCTTTGGACGCTGTACCTCTATGAAAAGGGTCTTTTCAAAATTCCCGAAAATCACAACCCCGATATGATTTATGACGGCTGCCACTGCGGTATCGGTCACATGACAATTTTGCCGACGGGCGATGTGTATGCTTGCAGAAGAATGGAAAGTAAGATAGGAAATGTGTTTGAAACACCGATGTATGATTTATTTGTCGGCGCGGATTTAGAGGAATACAGACAGTTTGACAAATTTGAGAAATGCTCGAAGTGTGAGCTTAGGGGCTATTGCAGAGGGTGCCCTGCGGTGACATACGGTTATACAAACAATATGTATGCGCCGGACCCGCAATGTTGGAAGGAGATTGTATAATGAAAGCGGTATCAATAACGGATATAACAAAAGCTGAAGATGTTATTTTGAGTGATGTTCCCGTCCCCGAAGTTAAATCGGGGTGGGTGCTTGTAAAGGTTAAGGCGTTTGGTATGAACCACTCTGAGCAGATACTGCGACTTTCGGAAATCAAAGCCGGCTATATACAAAAGCCTATAATTCCCGGCATTGAATGTGTGGGTGAAATTGCCGACGCGTCCGATACAGATTTTAAGGTCGGACAAAAGGTAATTGCGCTTATGGGTGGTATGGGCAGAAGCTTTAACGGCAGCTACGCCGAGTACGCTCTGCTGCCGTTGCAAAATGTATTTTCCGTAAGCTCTGATTTGTCGTGGGAACAACTCGCAGCAGTTCCCGAAACATATTTCACAGCTTGGGGTTCGCTGTTTGAGTGCTTGCAGCTAAACAAAGGCGACACACTTTTAATACGCGGCGCGACTTGTGCGCTCGGCTATGCAGCATTGCAGATTGCAAAAGCTCTCGGCTGCAAGGTGATAGCCACAACTCATAAGGAAAGTAAATTACATTTGCTCCAAGACGCGGATATTGCTATAATAGATGACGGAAGGCTTGCAGGAAAAGTAAAGGGAGTTACAAAAGCCTTGGAGCTTATCGGGGCGAGGACAATCCGTGATACTCTACGCACGGTGGTAAAGGGCGGTATTGTATGCCATACGGGAATACTCGGCGGCGAATATACGCTTAATAACTTTGACCCTATAAAGGAAATTCCGAACGGCGTATATCTCACCGGCTTTTTCAGTAACTATCCCACACAGGAAACAGTGAACGATATTTTTGAATTTCTTAACGAACATAATCTGCAGCCCTGTTTTGGCGCAAGCTATGACTTTGAAAATATAGACTATGTAAAAGCTAAAGT
>JAFQYK010000534.1 GCA_017406485.1 Clostridia bacterium | reverse complement strand
TGGCGGATAACCCCTATCCGCTCTTACGCGCGGGTTTTCCTTTAATACGTCCTCATATCTGTCCTCAGCGTTCTGCTGCTTGAGCTGTGATACGAGGTTTGAAAGCATACCGCCCGGTACCTGATACTTTAGCGTGCTTACGTTTACGCCCATAACCTTTGTTGACAATAGGCCGCTTTCAAGGTACTTCTCACGAAGCGGACGGAAGTAGTCCGAAATCTCAATGAGCTTGTCAAGGTCATAGCCTGTGTCGTACTCCGTACCCTGCAGCGCCGCAACGATAGGCTCTGTCGGGGGCTGTGACGTACCCATAGCCAACGGCGACATAGCGCAGTCGATTACGTCAACACCTGCCTCGATAGCCTTCAAATATACCATTGAAGCCTCGCCGGAGGTGTAGTGCGTGTGAAGCTGAACGGGAATTTTAACCGTTTCCTTGATAGCCTTAACGAGGTCATATGCCGTATAAGGAAGCAGCAATCCTGCCATATCCTTGATACAGATTGAGTTTGCACCCATTTCTTCAAGCTCTTTACTGAGCTTTACAAAGCTCTCCGTTGTGTGCGGACCGCCGATTGTGTAGGAAAGCGCCGCCTGACAGTGACCCTTTTCCTTGATACAAGCGTCTATCGCGCACTTAAGGTTGCGCGTATCGTTAAGCGCGTCAAATATTCTTATAATATCAACGCCGTTTGCAATTGACTTCTGTACAAAATACTGTACAATATCGTCCGCATAGTGACGGTAACCCAAGATATTCTGGCCTCTGAAAAGCATCTGGATAGGTGTTTTCTTAGCCTTGTCCTTTATTTTGCGAAGTCTTTCCCACGGGTCTTCATTGAGGAAACGAAGGCACGAGTCGAATGTCGCTCCGCCCCACGCTTCAAGTGAGTGGTAGCCGACTTCATCGAGTTTTTCTATTATAGGAAGCATTTCCTCGGTTGACATACGCGTAGCTATCAAAGACTGGTGCGCGTCACGGAGGACTGTTTCGGTAATCTCTACCGCTTTATTTCCCTTTGCCATTTATTTAATCTCCTTTCACTTTGTTCAAGGAGGCTAAGGAAGCATAAGAACTTAGTTCTTTGCCCTTTTCACTCCTTACTAAAATAACGTAAAACTGCTGAGGAAAAAGCCGTAAGCAGAGTGCTGCTTTGCAGCCGACGGTGCTGTATGTATATACCGCCCTCGGCAATAAGTAGTGCTATGCTCTGCGGATTTTTTCTCAGATTATATGTTGCTGAACATAGCGAGAAATACGCCTGCGGCAACCGCCGATCCAATAACTCCCGCAACGTTCGGGCCCATAGCGTGCATAAGCAGGAAGTTGGACGGATTTTCCTTCTGTCCAACCTGCTGCGAAACTCTTGCAGCCATAGGCACTGCACTAACGCCTGCCGAGCCGATAAGCGGATTAACCTTACCCTTTGTAACCCAGCACATAATGTTGCCGAGGAAAAGTCCGCCTGCTGTCGAGAAGCAGAACGCTACAAGACCGAGAACTACTATACCGATTGTCTGCGGCGAGAGGAAGCTCTGCGCCGTTGCTGTCGCGCCGACTGTAACGCCTAAGAATATCGTAACGATATTCATAAGCTCGTTCTGTACCATCTTTGCAAGTCTTTCCGCAACGCCGCTTTCCTTTAAGAGGTTACCGAGCATAAGGCAGCCTACAAGCGATACCGCGTCGGGGATAATCAAAGCAACTACTATTGTAACTATAATCGGGAACAAAATCTTCTCCGTCTTTGAGACGGGACGAAGCTGCTCCATAACTATCATTCTGTCCTTTTTACGCGTCATCAGCTTCATTATAGGCGGCTGAATAACCGGTATCAGCGCCATATATGAGTAAGCCGCAACAGCGATTGCCGGAAGAAGTGACGGTGCAAGCGACTTCGTTACGTAAATCGCCGTAGGACCGTCCGCGCCGCCTATGATACCTATTGAAGCGGCCTCCTTAACACCGAACATAATGCTCGGCACGAGCGCGCTTAAAACCAATGCGCCTACGAATGTGAAGAACACGCCGAACTGCGCCGCCGCGCCCAGAAGAATACTCTTCGGATTTGCGATAAGCGGACCGAAATCGGTCATAGCGCCTATACCGAGGAATATAAGCGGCGGATAAATACCGAGCTTAACTCCGAGATATAAAAGGTCTAAAAGTCCACCCTCGCGGCAGATTTTACCTACATCAAGAAAATGACCGTCAATCATATACTTCGCGTCCGTAAACCAGTCGGTGTGCATCATAACCGCCGGAGAATCCTTTAATACCGGCAGGTTACTAAGCAGCATACCGAACGCTATCGGGAGAAGCAGCAGCGGCTCAAATTTCTTTACTATTGCGAGATACAGAAGTACGCAGGCTATAATAATCATTATAATCGTCTTTACCGCGTCAAGGCCGCCATAGGCGAAAAGCGCGGCTGCGCCTGTATTCTGCAAAAAGTTTAAAAAGCTTTCAATCACTCTTTTTCACCACTTTCTGTTAAATTACACTGCGCCTTAGTTTACGGAAACGATCACGTCGCCGCTATTTACGCTGTCGCCGGCAGATACGCTTATACCTGCTACGGTACCATCAACGCCAGCGAAAATCTCATTTTCCATCTTCATAGCCTCAAGAACTGCTACGAGTGTGTCAGCCTTTACAGTGTCGCCTACGTTTACCTTTACCGATACGATTGTACCCGGCATAGGTGCGGTTACCTGCTTTGCGCCGGCAACCGGTGCTGACTTCGGAGCAGCCGGAGCAGCCGGCTTTGCAGCGGGTGCTGCTGCGGCAGGTGCCGGGGCCGGAGCAACCGGAGCCTGAACGCCGCCTACCTCTTCAACATCTACTTCATATGTCTTACCGTTTACGGTTATATTAAACTTTCTCATTATATACTTTCCTTTCTTAGAATCTGTTATTTATGGTTTCCGTAAGTCCTGCCTTGTTCCACGCAGGAGCCTTGTTATCCGTTCTTCTGTAGGA
>JAFQYK010000533.1 GCA_017406485.1 Clostridia bacterium | reverse complement strand
CCGTCAATCGCTTCAAGATACTGCTCCGTTATCTCAAAAATCGGTATGTCGTAAATGCTGACCTTATTCTTTTGTATGAGCGTTAGCAAGAGGTCTAAAGGCCCCTCGAAGTTTTCCAATTTGTACGTTACCTGTTCCATTAAATTACTATCCTTATCAGATTATCGAGAAGCGCGGTGATGCCGTCCATAACAAAGTTGACGCCGGTGCCTATTATCATACTGAACGCGCCTGAAAGCGAGAGCAGCATAATCAAAATCATAGAATATCTCTCATATTCAAGAATTTTGTAGTAAATTCTGTTCGGCACGATTATTCCCAAAACCTTCGCGCCGTCAAGCGGGGGAATAGGGATAAAGTTAAATACCATAAAGCACAGATTTCTCACCGCAAAGAAATACATAACGTAGCCTATTGTGCTGACCGCCTGATTCCAACCGAGTTTAAATTTGTGATTTACAACAAGTAATACGGCATAAAAAAGCATAGCGAGAAATGCCATAATAAGGTTAGCCAAAGGCCCTGCGGCAGCGGTAAGCGCCATACCCGCCTTTGGATTTTTATAATACCTCGGATTTACCATCACAGGCTTAGCCCAGCCAAAGCCGGTCAAAATCATAAGTATTGTTCCGATAAGATCAAGGTGCGCGAAAGGATTGAGCGTAAGTCTGCCCTGGTTTCTTGGCGTAGGGTCGCCGAGCTTGTCCGAAACGAAGCCGTGTGCAAATTCATGTCCTGCCAGAGCGATAAGTGTTACGGGTATTCCGATAAGAATATTCTGCCAACTGCCGAACAGTCTTTGAATTATACTAAGCATAGTTATCTCCTGAATTATATTGATAGATATATTATATAAAATTTTTCCCGAAAAGTAAAGTAAAATTACGCCAAAAAGGAAAAAGGATGCAAAAAACAATCCGCATCCTTTCAAATTGCCGTATTATTTTATAACAATCGTCTTTATAACCTGCTGCTCCACAGGAACATCATCAGCGTTCATAACATCGTTATGCTCTGTCGGTACAGCCGCGATTTCATTCACATACTCCATACCGCTTGTAACCTTACCGAACGCCGCATACTGACCGTCAAGGAATCCGCTGTCCTCGTGGACAATGAAGAACTGGCTTGACGCGCTGTCGTTACTCTGCGAGGTGCGCGCCATTGATATAGCTCCTGCTCTGTGTGGGATAAGGTTAAAGTAGCCGTTTGAGATAAACTCGCCTGTTATGGTAGGCGCGCTTTTCTGAACGTAATCCCTGTCGAAGCCTCCGCCCTGTATCATAAAACCGGAAATTACACGATGGAAGATAAGTCCGTCATAGAAATGCTCCTTTGCGAGCTTTTCGAAGTTGTTAACAGTTACGGGCGCAATATCGGGATAGAGCTCAAGCTCAATGTTTTTGCCGCTTTCAAGCTGAATTTCGGCGTTTACAACATTACCCGTACCGTCAACATACCCCTTATACTCATCATATTTTTTCCAAAGCACCTGCTCATATGTGACATACTTTTCAGCAAGCCCCTTAGGACCGGCCACCTTATCGCCGAAGTTGACATTTACGGTATATGTATTGGCATCCCAGTTAACCTCTGCGCCGAACAGCGAAGCGATAGCGCGGAGAGGAACCATTGTATAGTCGTTCATAATAACCGGCGTCGCTTCCATAACGGAGTGGCCTGCGAGCGAATACTGATTTGTCAGGAACGCGTGATCTTTTCCGATCCAAAGGAAAAACAGGTATTGTCCATCCGTAATCGTAATACCCTGCGTCGCCCCGTCCCACGAAACATCAAAGCCTATTGACTCCGAAATCGCGCGAAGCGGAACGAGCGTTCTGTCGTTCACAATAACCGCCGGCGACGGCGTTTCAATCGTCTGACCGTCCACAACGACGGTAATATCCTGCGCGCTTACAGACGCGGCAGGTATAATCAGGCTTGCGGCAATAACGGCCGCCGATAAAATACCCTTTAATTTCATATAGATTTCTCCTTGCACATAAATATTAAATTAAGTATACCATATTACGCCCGTTTTTTCAAGTACATTGTCGGCGGCTGTTGTAATTTGACGGATAATCTGCTATTATAATTACAGAAACGATACGGGGTGAAAGTTATGTTTATATATAAACCATCTCTTGACGCGGAGAATATTGTGAAAAACGGCGGTGAATACGGCAAGCGTTATCTTGCCGAGCTTGACGCGGAATATAAAAAGCTGATTGCCGCGCCGATACCGGAGCTTAGCGCGGAGAAGTTTGCAGAGTTTAAAAGAAGCGGCTCACGTATAAGTTATGAGCGGGATTACTTTCTTCGCCGCACAATGCTCCGTGACTTTGCGTTAAAGCTATGGCTTGGTGATAAAACTGCTGCTGTGCATTTAACGAACATAATTGACGCGATATGCTCGGAAACGACATGGATACTGCCGGCGCACGAGGGGAAGGGTGATATAAGAACTCAAATTGACCTTTTCGCGGCGGAAACAGCGCAAACGCTTACGGAAGCAGTCGCGCTCACCGGCGGCAGTCTTGACGCGGAAACAAAGGAGAGAGCGATAGACGAGGTAAATACGCGCGTGTTAAAGCCGTTTATAAACCGTACGCAAAAATACGGATGGGAAAGGTCAGTAAGCAACTGGAGCGCCGTATGCGGCGGGTGTGTCGGTATGACCGTGCTGTATCTTATAGAGGACAAAAACGCTGTGAAACAGCTAACAGAACCGCTTAAAGAGGCATTTGAAAACTATATGAGGAGCTTTGCCGATGACGGAGCGTGCCTTGAAGGTCTGTATTATTGGGGTTATGGAATGACATACCTGACTGCGTTTCTGGAACTGTATAGGGAGCGTATGGGTGAAGAATTCCCTGTAAATTATGAAAAAATTGCAAAAATGGCAGACTTTCCCCACAAATGCTGTATAACAGACGGTGTAACGGTAAGTTTTTCCGATGCGGGCTGCCGCGACAAAATCTACGCCGGCTTATCTTCGCGCCTGACAAAGGAATACGGAGCAACACCTATTGCAGATGAATATTTGTCATATTTTTACGGTGACGATTGCGGACGTTGGTGCAGAGCCGCGCGAGATGTGGCTTGGGCGGAAGAACAAAGAGAAGCTGTATTACCTGCCCGTTCGGTGCTGCCCGACGCGGAATGGGTGGTGGTGCGCGGTGATATGCCGTTTGCAATAAAGGGCGGCAATAACGGTGAGCCGCATAACCATAATGACATAGGGAGCTTTACGGTAATATGCGATGGTGAGCCGCTTGTGATTGATATTGGAGCAGGGGAGTATACAAAGGATTATTTTTCTGATAAGAGATACACGATTTTCTGTAACCGCTCCGCAGGACATAGCGTACCTCTGATAGATAACATTGAGCAGAGCGTTGGCGGTGAATATGCGGCCGGGTGCTTTACATTTGAAGATGATACGGTAAAAATGGATATAGCCGGCGCATATGACTCTGAGAAACTCCAAAGCCTTGTAAGACAAATCAAGTCGAACGGTAAGGGAGTAAATCTGACCGATACCTTTATACTTACACAAAAGTCAGTAATAAGAGAGCGTTTTATAATAAGTGATAAAAACAGCGTAAAAAGATTTAAAACAATACCTCCGCTAATTCCCGAAATAAAAACTTTCCCACACCGTACACACGACGGGAAAACAATAGAAATAACCGCTGCAGACTACATTTTTGAAGCTGCGGGGGAGTTCATCTTTAGTTTGATAATAGAATAAAGGCGAAAAATTTCAAAAAAGTATTGACACAGCTTTTGATT
>JAFQYK010000532.1 GCA_017406485.1 Clostridia bacterium | reverse complement strand
CTATTGTAACGTCAACGTTACCGACCTTATAGTCCATTTCCTCAATCATTCTCACAACCTCACGGAGCAGCACACGGCTGTCAGCGCCCTTAAAACGCTCGTCTGTATCAGGAAAGTGCTTGCCTATATCACCGAGCGCAGCCGCGCCCAAAAGCGCGTCGGAAAGCGCGTGAAGCGCAACGTCCGCGTCGCTGTGACCCAGCAAGCCTTTTTCATACGGTATATTTACGCCGCAGATTATACAGTCGCGGCCTTCCACTAACTTGTGTACGTCGTAGCCCTGTCCTATTCTCATTCAATTTCGCCCCTGTTTCGTAAAATATTTTCAGCTATAAGCATATCCTCCGGAGTTGTGAGCTTTATATTCTCATAACTACCCTCACTTATTTTAATCCTCACACCGTAATGCTCGGCTATCATACAGTCGTCGGTGGCTTCAAAGCCTTCACCGTCCGCTTTTTCGTGGAGGCGTCTGATTTCTTCCGTTTTAAATGCCTGCGGTGTTTGGATAAGATATGTGCTTTCGCGGTCAATAGTTCCTAATATAAACCCGTTTTTGTCCGAGCTCTTTAGTGTGTCCTTGCACCTGACGCCCACAGCCGCCGCGCCATAGCGCATACAGTCCTCAATCGCGTTGTCAATCTCTCTGCCTAAAACAAGCGCGCGTGCGCCGTCGTGGATAAGAACAATATCGCCATTGACGTGTTTTAGTCCGTTAAACACGGATTGGCGGCGCGTTTTGCCGCCCTCGGTTATACAGGCTACCTTTTTGAAATTGCTGTTTTTAACAAGACTTTGACACTCCTCCATATCATCCGCCGCTGTTACAATAATTATATCGTCAATGTTTCTGTCCCACTCAAATGCGGAGATTGTGTAATGCAAAACCTCCCTGCCGCTTATTTGCAGAAAAACCTTGTTTTTGCCGGCTTTCATACGAGTACCCTTGCCGCCGGCTAATATAATTGCAGTAACTTTCATAATTACCTCCACATAGAAAATCAGCACATTTCTTATAGAAATGTGCCGTATTTGTTAAATCAATGCCTCAACGGTATCGTTCATTATGCTCTCAATATCGCCTATATCGGCTACCTCAGAAAGAACCAGCTCGCTTACCACAATTTGCTTAGCGCTTCCTAATGTCTTACGCTCGCTTGTAGAAAGTCCCTTTGTCTTGTCGCGGTACATAAGCTCCTTGACGACGGTTAATACCTGGAAAATATCGCCCGATTTAACCTTTACAAGATTGTCGCGCTGACGTTTATTCCAATTGCTGTCATCCTCAACATCTGCCTCACGGAACGACTGCAAAGCCTTTTTCGCCTCTCCCTTATCAATAACAGGGCGGATACCAATACTGTCCGCGCTCTCAATCGGAACGTTCGTAACCATATTACCTATCGCAAATCTGACAACATAATACTGACGCTTTACGCCGACTATTTCCATCTCCTTGATTTCTTCTATTGTACCAGCGCCGTGCATCGGATGCACGACCTTGTCGCCGACGCAATACATCACTTTACCGCCTTTCTAAATTTATCTAAAACTTTCGCTGATTGTATTATAACACAACTTTCCTTAAAAGTCAAATTAAGTTATAAATTTAACGAATATTTTTTCATCAAAAAAGGGACAATATGTCCCTTTTAATATAAAATTACTGCAGCTTATATGCGATGTCGTTCCAGAATAGCTCCTTTTCAAACGCGTCAACCGTAGTTTCCTCGCCTATGTGAACGTACTCAATACCCATCATAGCCGCCCAATCCTTCATCATCTCGGCTGTTATGTCATACGAAAGTACGCTGTGATGTGCACCGCCTGCTAAAATCCAGCAGTGTGCGCTTGTTTCGAGTGACGGAAGCGGCTTCCACATAACTCCCGCTACCGGCAGCTTCGGCATTGGCTTTAGCGGATTGCAAGCCTTAATGTCATTTACTATAAGTCTCATTCTGCCGCCCATATCAACGAGCGAAGCAACAATCGCGTCACCGTCCTTAGAGTCAAACACAAGTCTTGCAGGGTCCTCTCTGTCGCCTATGCTCAAAGGATGCACCTGAATTTTCGGCTTGTCTGCCGCAACAAGCGGGCAAACCTCCAGCATATGTGCGCCTAAGATATGCTCGTTACCCTTTTCAAGGTGGTATGTGTAATCCTCCATAAACGCTGTACCGCCGGTCATACCTTCCGCCATAGCCTTCATTATAGCGTCCATAGCGGCAACCTTCCAGTCACCCTCCGCGCCGAAGCCGTAACCGTCAGCCATCATATTCTGCGCCGCAAGTCCGGGAAGCTGTTTAAGTCCGTGGAGCGTATCGAAATGCGTTACAAATGCGCTGTAACCGTACTTTTCGCAAATCTTTCTCATTGCGATTTCTTCCTTTGCCTGATAGCGTACAGCATCTGTGTTATCAGTATCCATTGTATAACGGCTCTCATACTCCGCCATTTTTGCGTCAATTTCTTCTTCGGTTACTTTGTCAAGTACATCAACCAAATCACCAACCGCTCTGTACTCAACGTCCCAGCCGAACTTTATCTCAGCCTCGACCTTATCGCCCTCCGTAACGGCAACCTGACGCATATTGTCACTAAAGCGCACCATTTTAAGCTCCTGGCTCAGCGCATAGCCGCACGCGCTCCTCATCCAACCCGCAAGCTTTGCCTGCGGCTCCTCGTCCTGCCAGTAGCCAACAATAATCTTTCTCGCCATACGAAGGCGCGAGCCTATAAAGCCGTGTTCTCTGTCGCCATGAGCGGACTGGTTTAAATTCATAAAGTCCATATCAATCTCGTTCCAGGGTATCTCACGGTTAAACTGCGTGTGGAAGTGACAGTAAGGCTTTTTGAAGTCCTTAAGGCCGTTTATCCACATCTTTGACGGACTGAATGTGTGCATCCACGCAATAACACCGGCGCACTTGTCGTCGTATGTTGCGTCCTTAAATGTCTGCTTTACCTCAGCCGGTGTCTTTACTGTCGGCTTCCAGACGATTTTGCAGGGCAGCGCGCCCGAAGCGTTTAAGCCGTCTACGATAGCCTGTGAGTCCTTTGCAACCTGATCGAGAGTTTCCTGTCCGTAAAGGTGCTGGCTGCCCGTTACAAACCAAAACTCAAATTCTTTAATTGATTTCATACGTTTATTCTCCTTTATATTTAATATTTTCTCTCTAAATTTCAGTATACAATATTTACCTTGATTTAGCAAGCAATTTTTGAATATTAGCGAAAAAAAAGACTGTATGAATTTTTCATCATACAGTCTTAGTTAAATCAAGCAAAATTACTTAATCATTGAAGCAACTTCGTCAGCAAAGTTATCCTCTCTCTTTTCAAGTCCCTCGCCTGTCTCGAAACGAACGAACTGCTTTAATGTGATGCCGCCGACGCTTGACACATACTTAGCAACGT
>JAFQYK010000531.1 GCA_017406485.1 Clostridia bacterium | reverse complement strand
ATTTCAAAAATGGCCGCAGACGAGGACGTATACTTTATGAACGCGGCGGACTTTGCAAAAGCGTCCGACATTGACGGTGTTCATATGGTTACGGAAGAACACGAAAAGCTCGGCATAGCAGCAGCAGCGAAGATAAAGGAAATATTTGGACTATGATAAGAATTACAGGCGTAAGGCTTGAAATTACGGAAAGCGAAGACGATCTTATCGAAAAGGTAAGGCGCAAATATAACCTGAAAAACGTCAGTGATTTTAAAATAACAAAAAAATCCGTTGACGCGCGTAAGAAAAACGACATACATTATGTGTATGCCGTGGATTTGTGTGCGGCAAAAGAGGACGCATTGGCGGTAAAATATAAGGAAATACAGACAATTGAACGTAAGCCTTATGTATTTCCAAAGAGCGACAAACCGGAAAAACCGATAGTTATAGCCGGCATGGGACCTGCGGGGCTTCTGTGCGCGTTGACGCTTGCTCAAAACGAATATAGGGTAATCGTCCTGGAGCGAGGAAAGAGAGTGGAAGAGCGTAAAAAAGATGTTGACGTGTTTTGGGAAACGGGCGTGTTAAATACCTCGTCAAACGTTCAGTTCGGTGAAGGGGGCGCGGGTACGTTTTCGGACGGCAAGCTCACAACGGGTATAAAAGATTTCCGTATACGCAAGGTTTTGGAGGAATTTCACGCTCACGGCGCGCCGGAGGAAATACTGTACTATTCAAAGCCGCATATCGGCACGGACAACCTGTATCATATGGTCGCGTCAATCCGTGAGGATATTATCCGTCTTGGCGGTGACGTGCGTTTTTCTTCACAGCTAACCGGTATTAAGCTAAATGAAGATGGTGCGGTGTGCGCGGCTGTTGTGAATAATGAGTATGAAATTGAAACCGATAATATAGTTCTTGCCATAGGTCACAGCGCGCGTGACACGTTTGAAATGCTGAAGGAAATGAACGTGCCGATGACGCAAAAGAGCTTTTCCGTAGGTGCGCGTATTGAGCATAAGCAAAACGCAATAAATCGCGCGCAGTATGGCGGAGATTATGACAATCTGCCCGCTGCCGATTACAAGCTGTCGGTTCACCTTGAAAACGGCAGGGGAGTGTACACGTTCTGTATGTGTCCGGGCGGCGAGGTTGTTGCGTCCGCGTCCGAGGAGGGCGGTATTGTGACGAACGGTATGAGCCGCTTTGCGCGTGACGGTGAAAACGCGAACAGCGCGCTTTTGGTCAGTGTAACGCCTGATGATTTTAAATCAGGCGACCCCTTAGCCGGAATGTATTTTCAGCGTGAGATTGAGAAAAAAGCGTTTGAAGCCGCAAACAGAACGTATAAGGCTCCGGCGCAAAGAGTGGGTGATTTCCTTAAATTCGGCAAGGGCAAGGACGGCGTAAAGCCTTCGTACAGACCTGATGTGACGTGGACGGAGATAGACAGGGTGCTGCCGAAATACGTTACGGACAGTATGCGTGAGGCGATAATACTAATGAACAAAAAGCTGCGCGGCTTTTCCGACTATGACGCGATACTGACCGCGCCCGAAACGCGCTCATCAAGTCCGGTTCGGATATTGCGCGACAGTAAAACGCTTCAATCCGAAATAAAAGGATTATACCCCTGCGGTGAGGGCGCAGGCTATGCCGGCGGAATAACAAGCGCGGCGGTGGATGGAATAAAGGTTGCGGAAGCGATTGCGATAAACAGTAAAAGAGACTCTGATTTATAATCGGGGTCTCTTTTTTGCAACAAAAAAGAGGCCATAAAGCCTCTTTTTTAATGGAGCGGAAGACGAGATTCGAACTCGCGACGTTCACCTTGGCAAGGTGACGCTCTACCACTGAGCCACTCCCGCATAACTTGTACACTTATTTTAGCATACAAGT
>JAFQYK010000530.1 GCA_017406485.1 Clostridia bacterium | reverse complement strand
TCGTGTACGTCAAAGGCGTATATTTTGCCCTTGTTTTGCATTATTTCCGCCATATGCGTTGTCTTGCCTCCCGGCGCGGCGCACATATCTATAACTGTGTCGCCCGCATTTGGAGCGAGTACCCTTGACGCAGCCATTGCCGCTGCGTCCTGCACGGTGTAGAAGCCGGTTTTATATAATTCATCGTGCGCTATGTCAAAGCCTTCCGCAGTGATATAACAGTCCGCTATTGCGGCTTTAACGCCTTTTTCGCTTAGTTTCACTAACAGCTCGTCCGATGTTGTTTTAAGCGTATTGGGGCGAAGTGTTAAGCGTGAAGGCTCGGAAAACGCCTTTAACATTTCTTCCGTAAAGTCATAGCCGAAGTCATTTATCCACTTTTGGCATATTTCTTTTGGGAAAGAATATTTTACCGACAAATACTCCGTTTTGTCCGTGGGATATTCGATTTCGGTTTTTGCAGCGTTTCTTAAAACGCCGTTTACGAACCCCGCGCTCGCGCCGTGACCGTAACGCTTCGCCAATTTTACGCTTTCGTTTACCGCCGCGCTTTCGGGGATTTTATCCATAAATTTTAGCTGATATATGCCCATTCTTAATATGATGAGAATATATTTTGAGATTTTTTTGAGTTTGAGCTTTGAGCGCTTTTGTATTATATAATCGAGCGTAATTTTTTTGTCCAAAACGCCGTAGACGAGCGTTGTTATAAACGCTTTGTCCTGCGGCTGTGTATCGGATTTTAACGTGTTTTTTAATGCTAAATTTGAGTACGCTCCGTTATATTCAATTTCATAAAGCGTTTTGAGCGCTTTTTCACGCGCGTTCATCAGTTTCTCCTTCTCGTTGCGATAAGCAGCAAGCGCAGGAATTGAAGCGACGTTGAAACGAGCGCGGCAACGTATGTCATAGCCGCTGCAGTGAGTACCTTTCTTGCGCCCTTTAGCTCTTCACTTTCCAATATTCCCATACCTTCAAGAGTTTTCATCGCTCTTCTTGACGCGTTTGTTTCGGTCGGGAGCGTCACAAGCTGGAACAGCACAACCGCGCCAAAGAGTATTGCTCCGACCATCGCAAGCGGCGTCATTCCGATTATAAGACCTATGATAAACAGCGGCAGCGACAGACGGTTACATATATTCACAAACGGTACTATGCCGTTTCTCACCTTTATAGGCATATAGCCGACCTGATGCTGTACGGCGTGTCCGCACTCGTGTGCCGCAACGCCGATTGCAGCGACTGACGTTGACGCGTAGGTTGAGTCGGAAAGGCTCACAACGTTTGTTTTCGGGTTGAAATTGTCCGAAAGCTCGCCGGGAATATGCACCACCTGAACGTGCCTCAAGCCGTTTGCGTCAAGTATCATACGCGCCGCCTGAGCGCCGGTTATATTTCGCGCACTGTGTACCTTGTCATATTGGGCGAAGGTGTTTTTCACGCCAAACTGCGCGATAAGCGCGAAGATAAATCCTATTATTACCAGAATATACGTCCAGTCAATACCGTAAGACAGCATACGCATTTTTATTCCTCCATTCCTAATATCATACCTATCTCTATTTTATGTCCTCTCGCGTAGTCCTCGACGTTCATTTTCTTGCTTTCGGGGAACTGCGCCGTTTTTATATATAACGTACCCTCGCCGCAGGCCACCTTTAAACCTCTGCCCTTTTCAAGGGATAGGATTGTGCCCGGCTTTTCGGGTGAATTTTCGTTACTTGCTTCGGCGGTTACGATTTTCAGTGTGCCGCCATTATATGACGTGCTTGCCAAAGGCCATGAGTTCATACCTCTTACAAGACAGTTTATTTCATCAGCGCTCTTAGTCCAATCAATAACACCCGTTTCACGCTTAATTAAAGGCGCATAGCACGAATTACTGTTATCCTGTTTTATCGGGGTTAATTTGCCGTTTTCAAGCGCGTCCAGAGTTTGTATCAGAACCTCGCCGCCGATAAGCGCAAGGCGATCAAACAGCTCCGCCGCCGTTTCGGCTTTGCCGATTTTAGTTTCGGCGGTCAAAAGCATATCGCCTGTGTCAAGCCCCGCGTCCATCTGCATTGTCGTTACGCCTGTTTTTTCTTCGCCGTTTATTATCGCCCACTGGATAGGCGCGGCGCCGCGGTATTTCGGCAAAAGCGAAGCGTGCGCGTTTATGCAGCCGTATTTTGGATAATTTAAAACGTAATCGGGAAGTATTTTTCCGTAGGCTACTACGATTATAACGTCAGGCTTCAGCTCGTCTAAAACCGGCATAAGCTCGCCGTTTTTTATTTTTTCGGGCTGGTATACGGGTAGGTTATGTTCAAGCGCGACTACCTTTACATCGGTCGGCGCAAGTTTGTGTCCCCTGCCCTTTGGCTTATCCGGCTGTGATACAACGCCTGCTATGCTTTTCCCGGCGTTTATAAGCGTATTTAATGCCATCGCCGCAAAATCCGGCGTTCCCATAAACAGAATGTTCATATTGCTCTCCAATTAGTCTATAAATTTCGTTACGTGTTCAAGAAAAAGGTGTCCGTCAAGGTGTTCTACCTCGTGGCAGATCGCGCGCGCCAGAAGCCCCTCGCCGGTCAGCTTGAACCATTTGCCGTTTCTGTCCTGCGCCTTGACAGTTACTTTATTCGGGCGCGTTACCTCGCCGAATACGCCCGGTACACTGAGGCAGCCCTCGCTGCCGGTCTGTTCGCCGCTTGTTTCTACGATTTCGGGGTTTATCAGCTCTATCCTGCCGCCCTCTTCGGTTACATCGCTCACATCAATTACAACGGCGCGTTTTAATATGCCCACCTGCGGCGCGGCAAGACCTACGCCGTCCTTGGACTTCATCGTTTCATACATATCGTCAAGAAGGATGTGGAGCTTTTCGTCAAAGTTCTTCACAACCTTGCATTTTTTCGTTAGGATTTCATCGTCCTTTAGTCTAATTTCCCTGATTGCCATTGGTTTATACCTCTTTTAATATATCATTCCGGGGGACTTGTCAATAACAATGCTGACGCCCTCGTAGTCTTTGTTTTCTCTTGTTTTCATTTCCGCCGCTGCAAGGATTTCGCCTAATTGTTCATCATCCTCGCATTTGAAAATTATCTGATAGCGGTATTTGTTCTTTATTCTCGAAACGGCGCAGGGTATCGGGCCTAAAACCTGTACCTTCTGCCCCATTTCCTTTATGCCGCCTACCTGCTGTGCAAAATACCTTGACGACTGCGCCGTTTTACCCTCGTCTTCGGAGGTAAAATATACAGCTATCATACTGCAGTAGGGCGGGTACCACATAAGCTCCCTTTCGGCTATTTCACTCTCGTAAAAGCTTTCGTAGTCGTGCGCCTTGACAAGGCTTACCGCCTCGTGCTCTGGGGTGTAGGTCTGAATTACGGCTCGTCCGAGCTTGCTTCCTCTTCCCGCTCTGCCCGAAACCTGCTCCAACAGTGCAAAAGTACGCTCCGCGCTGCGGTAGTCGTTTAAGTGCAGCATTGTATCGGCTGTTATGACGCCGACAAGCGTCACGTTTTCAAAATCAAGGCCTTTTGCAACCATCTGTGTACCGATTAAAAGGTCGATTTTTTTCTTGTCAAATGTTTCGAGGATTTTTTCGTGCGACTGTTTTTTACCCGTGGTGTCCATATCCATTCGGATTGTGGTCGCATCGGGGAACAGCCGGTGGATTTCCTCCTCGACCCTCTGTGTGCCGCCGCCGAAGTAGCGGATATATTTGCTGCCGCAAACCGGGCATACTGTGTAGTTATCACGTTCAAAGCCGCAGTAGTGGCACTTTAAGCGGTTTATGAATTTATGGTATGTGAGCGAGATATTGCAGTTTTCACATTCGGGTACATAGCCGCAGGTGCGGCACGATACGAACGACGAAAAGCCGCGGCGGTTTAAAAATAAAATCGTCTGCTCGCCCTTTTCAAGATTTGCCTTGATTTCGTTATATAGCCTGCCCGAAAGCATATTTTTGTTGCCGCGCGCAAGCTCTGCGCGCATATCAACTATGTGGATTTCGGGCATAATGTTGTTATTGTAGCGTTTTTGCATTGTGAGAAGCTCATACTCGCCCGACTGCGCCTTATAAAAGCTCTCAATGCCCGGTGTCGCGCTGGCTAAAACAAGCGCTGCTCCCGACTGTGCCGCGCGGTACGCGGCAACCTCGCGCGCGTGGTAGCGCGGCGACATTTCGGATTTGTAGGTGTCCGAGTGTTCCTCGTCCATTATGATTATGCCTATATTTTTAAGCGGCGTAAATATTGCGCTTCTTGCACCTATCACTATATCCGCGCCGCCCATCTTTATGCGTTTCCACTGGTCGTAGCGTTCGCCCTG
>JAFQYK010000529.1 GCA_017406485.1 Clostridia bacterium | reverse complement strand
TTGTAGAATTTTAAACCTCTTTTTTGTATATTTTCACAATACAAAAAGCCGCTCCGAAAAGCGGCTCTTGTATATATGAATGTAAATTGTTCACGCTACCCTATCGCCAAGAGCTAAAAATACATCCAACATTACGCATTTTCCAGCTTCGACATAAATATTTTTAACCATACTCACGATGTAGTCAGTTTTTCCGGCGCTTATTCTATATCCGCCGCCGGCGGGTACATTTTCAAATGTAAAATTGCCGTTTTCATCCGACTCTGTTTTAGCTATCAGCTTATTACTGCTGTCATATAAGCCAAGACTCGCGCCGCTTATTACGTCCGTTCCCGACTTGACTTGCCCCGATATAGTACCTGCATACGGAATACTTGCACTCTTGCACATGGGCGCAAGACATTTCATGCTGTCCCATATATAGACAACAATCCTGTCCGAGCCTGCGGTGTCTATTGATATAGTATCCGATACGGCTCCTTTTTCAAGCGGCTTTGAGTTTATACTAATCAGCGCGTTATCCTTATACGCCGCCACAACAAGCGTGCAGTCAAGGCTTGTTTCACTCAGCGGCACCGTAACAACACCGTCCAAATAGGTTATATCGCCGTTGATTGACGGCTTAGCCATAAAGTGAACCGTAATATCGCCTCGTCTTATTTTGTATGTAAGATCATAATCACACGTTACAAAGCTCCATTCGTTTTCCGTTCCGTCATAATAAATATCACTAAGCAATGTTGACTCAAATTCGTCCTCGATATTTTCAATACTCTTCGGTAAATAAATTGCTGTGAGATCGGTACATTTTTCAAATGCACCATATCCTATCACTCTGAGCTTATCAGGGCACACCACCGTTTGAATTGAATCACAGTCTTTGAAAGCGTATTCATCTATAATGCTTAGCATAGCAGGCAGCTTTATATCAGTTATTCCATAGCAATTATAAAAAGCCTCTTCGCCTATCGACTCAACCGTATCGGGCAGCGTTACCTTATCCAGCTTCTTACAGTTCTTGAAGCAGCGGCGTTCTATACGCGGTATAGGTCCTTCCGCTGAAAAGCTCGTAAGTGAAACGCAGTTTTCAAACACGCCGATATCCATGGAGAGAATATTTTCCCCGCCGTGAAACTCGGTTATATCTGCACCCTCAAACGCATACGACCATATCTCATTAACGGTGTCCGGCACGTTAAAGCCGCTGCTATTCTTCGCAGGATGTCTGTATAAAATAGTCATATCTTTGCTGTAAAGCACACCGTCAACCGAGGTTAATCTCTCGCTGTTTTTATCAACTAATATGTTCTCAAGATTTTCGCAGTTATAAAACGACCCATTAACAACTCTTACCGATGCAGGCAACGAAACTGTTGTGAGATTGCCTGCGTTTGAAAATGCACACGTGCCGACCATAACAACACCTTCCGGCACAGCGTAGCTTTCTCCAACCTTTGCCGGCGGGTACACAATAAGTGTATCTCCGTCTTTTGAAAGAATTGCTCCGTCTACCGATTTATATTCGGTATTTGCCGCGTCAACAGTAAATTCCTCTATAAAAAGCTGCTGACCTTCGCTCATACCAAGCTCCGTAACACCGGCAGGTATCGTAAGCTTTTTGAGCGCAATACATCCATTGAACGCGCCGAGCGACAGTCTTGTAAGTGAAGAGGGCAGCGATACCTCGGTAAGATTTTCATCATATCTGAAGGAGCTGTATAGTTCAGTAACACCTTCCCCAACTACTACCTTTTTTATAGCATCATTTTGCCAAAACTTGCTTGACCATACCGAGCCTGTTCCGCTTATGGTAAGTGTTCCGGCATCGTCAAGCGTCCATGTCGCACTGTCGCCGCAATCACCCTCCGCAACCGTTTCCGCCAGTGCGCACGGCGCAAGTGATAAAATCATAATCAATGCTAATACTACCGATGTAATCCTTAGTTTCATTTTCTGCCTCCTGAAATGTTTATCCTATAATAAATACTTTCACACCTTACCATAGGTTTCATAAATCGTCAATAATAATATCACAATATGCAATATTTGTCAATATCACAAATTGAGATATTTTACAATGTTTTTGGAGGGATTGTTTATGAGATTACGAGATTTACGCGAGGACAGAGATTTTACACAAACTTATGTTGCAGAACACCTGAACATAAAACAAAGCACATATTCGCAATACGAAAACGGACAAAGACAGTTACCGCTTGACGCGCTTATTAAGCTTGCGCGTTTTTACGGCACGTCCACCGACTATATTCTACGCCTTACAGACGAGCCGAAGCCATACCCGAAAAGCCGCCAAATGAAAATTTGACAATCCGCCCTTTTACCTATATAATATATAAAACCAAAATCAGGGGGATTATTATATGAACAAAATCAAGGCGGTCATTTTCGATCTTGACGGCACGCTGACGAACACACTTAATGCAATAGCGCACTTCGGCAACCTTGCCTTGAACGCTTACGGCTTGCCTTCCATAGAAACGGACGACTACAAATACCACGTCGGTGACGGGCGCGACAAGCTT
>JAFQYK010000528.1 GCA_017406485.1 Clostridia bacterium | reverse complement strand
ATTAAATGAAGAAGAAATCAAGTATTTTTTGACACAATTTAGGGATTATGATATACTGAACATAGCACATCGCAAGGCGTTGGTGAATATGCTTGTAAACAGAATATATTTGTATGACAGCCACGATGGTGGCAAGAAAAAGAGTAATTATAAAATAACGGTTATACTTAATGCGGGCAAGGAAACTGTTGAGATAACTGAGGAACTATACAAAGACATCAAGAGTAATACGGGGCTTGATAAATTTTGTATATTAAATGACTCGTGTCACCAAACACAATTATAGGCGAACTCTGATAGTCCTTTGGATTATCAGAGTTTTCCTTTTTCTGCATATATTTGTTGATTTCTTCGTAATCAACGCATATTTCGCCATCCTTGTAGTTCATGAGGATAAGGATTTTATCATCATAGACATAGATTGAATTCACGAATATTTCTATTGCCCTCTGTTTTGCCATATCGTTCTTGCGGTCGATTATCTTGAATTTGTATAGCCAACGCTTGATTTGCTCCTTTGTAAGCGTGGGACGCTCAATCTGCTCCTGTGCGATTGCAAGCTCCAAATCCGATTTTTCTCTTTCGAGTTTATCAAGCTCGTTCTTGACGCTTGCCGTAAATATACCGTTTTTTATCGCTTTCAGCACATTGTCAAGCTCTTTATCCACCTGTTTCATACGCTCTTTCATAGCTGGCAGCTTTGTATTGATGTCTTTCTGTAAATTGTAGCAGGTTTCCGCAATACGGTCAAGCAAGGGTTTGTCATTCAAAATAGCCGTTATGTAGTCAAGCACAATATCCTCAATCAAATCCTTGCTTATACGCTTTTTATCGCAGGTTTTCTTGATTTTGGCGGCGCGGCATTGATAGTAGCGGTGAATTGCTCCCGTATGGCTTGTACCGCTGACGCCCGACATTGTGCTGCCGCATTTGCCGCAGAATATCTTGCCTGTCAGTAAATATGTACTCACAATGGGCTTGAAATGTGAAGCATTATGCTTGTTTGCCGTCAATCTCCTTTGACACTTATCAAATAATTCCTTTGTGACAAGCGGTGTAAAAGCGTTTTCAACAACCGTGTCCTTGAAACGGTATTCACCTAAATACCGGCGGTTTTTCAGCATATTTTGTATAAAGCTGTATGTAAGATTTGTGCCGCGCTGATTTCTGATACCCTTTGCAATAAGCGAATTTAGAATACTTTTGGAGTTTTCGCCCTCCGCATACCTCGTAAAAACCTCTTTTACAATGGGCGCGGTGTTCGGGTCAGGCTGAAAATGCCTGTTTTCATCAATCCGATAGCCGTATGTAATCACGCCTCCGTTAAATTTTCTGTTCAAGACATTTTCCGTCATACCTCTGCTGACTTTCAGGGATAAGTCTTTGATGTAGTAAACCGAAAATCCCTCAAAAATGCTTTCCATAAGCTGTCCTTCGGGCGTATCGTCAATCGGCTCAGTGGCGGAAACAACGCTCACACCGTTCTTCCGTAAATTATTTTTGTAGAAAACGCTGTCGTACTTATCTCTTGAAAACCTGTCTATCTTCCATACGATAACCGTGTCAAACAGCTTTTGTTTGCTGTCGGCTATCATTTGCATAAATTGAGGGCGATTGTCGGCTTTCTTGCCCGATATTGCCCTGTCGGCATAAGTCTTAACAATCGTATAACCCTTTCGCTCCGCGTAGGCACTACACTCTCTTAATTGTCCCTCAATGCTTTCCTCACGCTGATTATCGCTTGAATATCGTGCATAAATTACTGCTCTCATTCGCTGTCACTTCCCTTTATCATGTTGAATAATGTTTCTTTAAGTTTCCCATTCAAGGGCGATTGCGGGTCGAAGCACATCTCGATAAATTGCTTAAACTGCTCATTTTCGGTGTCAAAATGCGGCTTAAACTCATAAGT
>JAFQYK010000527.1 GCA_017406485.1 Clostridia bacterium | reverse complement strand
TGATGTAAAAGACTTTTCGGATGGCTATGCGGCAGTGTTATTAAATAATACAGCAAAGAATCCGCATAGAGTGCGTACAAATGAACCTCAACAATGGACTTTTATAAATACCAACGGAGAGGAATGTGGGATGGTATTTAATTCGGTGACTTCGTTTGTGGATGGTGTCAGTATTGTAGAGAAAGACGGCGAGACTTATGCGATTAATACATCATTTGAGCCTATATTCAGGTCTGATTATACTTTGGTATCATATAACGGAAATGACCGTTATATTGCAAAAGATTCTGATACAGACAAATACGGAGTTGTTGACAGTAAAGGTAATATTATAATTGATTTTAATTATAGCTATATACACTATTCTGACGGTATGTATAAAGTGGGAACAGATGATAAAACCTATGGCTTTATTAACAAGTATGGCACAACCGTTGTTGAACCTCAAATGGGTCAGTTTGTAATCGATTTTATTGGCGGTATGGGTATTATGGGCGATAACGCTGTAATCAATCGTAAAGGAGAAGTTGTACTGGATGCCTCGGGATACGATATAGTTTTGCCGTGCAGTACAGATATATTGTATTTCTACAAGGAAGATAATGGAAAAAAATACGAAGGATATATAGATAAATACGGCAATGTCCTCATTATAAATGAGGTCGAGGGATTGTCTGATGAGTGACGATTTGTGTCAAGGAAACGCCCCGTGACATTTTTGTTCAGCTTTTTGTGAAATAAAAGCATAGAACAAGATAGCGACATAATCAAATTACGTTAAGAATGACAACATAAAAAGTTCTCGTAACACAAGGGGACGGTTCTCTTGTGCTAAAATAAGCATAGCAAAAATGTCACACTGTGATACACAATCAGCTATTGCTACGATAACACAAGGGGACGGTTCTCTTGTGCTAAAAATGACAAGGCAGAACCGTCCTTGTGTATCAGACGCGTCATAGCAGTGGAAACAGAACCTACGGCATGTCATATTACTTAAACGGCAATAAGTATCAGGAAACCAATACCTTAGACAGCGTCATAAAGACATACACGTATAACACTGCAGGACAGCTTTCAAGCGAGAATGAGACAAAAAATAATGCGGCGGTATATTCTGCGTCATATACCTACACTCCGTATGGCAACCGCGCCCAGATGAGCTACACAAGCGGCGGCACAACGGAGGTCACGGACTACACGTATGATGCAAACAATCGTCTTACGAATGAAGCAACGAGCGTAAATAATGACCTAAAGAGTGCAATCCGCTATTATTACGATGAAAACGGTAACACCACAGCAGAACAGAAAAGTGTTTATACTACAACAGGAACGCAAAGCTCAAATATGAGTATGTCCGGACATTCCGGCGGCAGTACGATGAAGCTTTACCGTTATGACGAGTTTAACCGCCTTATAAAGTACAATGATGACGGCACAGAGGCAAAATACACCTACGGTGTAGATAATCTCCGCGCAACAAAGACGGTAAACGGTACAACAACAAGCTATGTCTGGAACGGACAAAACCTTGCAAGTGAAACAAAGAACACATATGAACGGCAGTCAGCTTTAACGGCTGGCTGTCTTTTTTGTGCCCAAATTATATAATAATACCTTGAAAATCTGACATAAATATGGTATAATATACCAAATATACAATAGGAGTTGGTTACATATGAAAAAAGCAAAAATATCTATTTTACTCGTACTGGCAACGTTGTTTTCGTTTATGCCTGTTATAGCGGATTCCGGCATAAACATCTATGTGGACGGTACGGAGCTTAAAAGCAACACATCCGCATTTATCGACAATGGCAGTACAATGGTGCCAATGCGTGATATATTTGAGCGCTTAAATGCAGAGGTTGAATGGAACGGTGACACAAAAACCATTACAGCAAGTAAACAGGACACAACCATAAACTTGCAGATAGATTCTGACACTTTAATGAAGAATGGCATATCTGAACAGTTAGACGCTGTTCCTGTTATTGTAGACGACATGACTTTTGTTCCTGTCAGAGCTGTTTCGCAGGCTTTGGGTGCGAATGTAACATGGGACGCTGATACTCAGACTGTTTATATAACATCGAATGAACAAGCGTCCACAGACAATACTGTAGCTGTCAATATTGAGTCAAACGTGACAATGTACGCTGCTGATGGCAGAACTATCTCTGTGCCGCAATCAGAAGTAGAAGCATATAAGGGTGTTGGCTGGTATATGGAACCGGTTGTTATTATGTACGCACCAGACGGCAGAACACTTGATGTGGTTGAGTCGGAAGTAGAAGCGTATCACAATGTTGGTTGGTATTCGGAACCGGTAGTTACAATGTATGCGCCGGATGGCAGAACGCTTGACGTGATTGAATCAGAAATAGAAGCGTATAAAGGTGTTGGTTGGTACACTGAACCTGTGGTTTTAATGTATGCAGCGGACGGCAGGACAACATATGCCCCAAAGTCAGAAGTAGAAGCATATAAGGGTGTTGGCTGGTATACGGAGCCATATACTCCGCCTAAGAGCAGTTCAAGCTCTGGTGGTTCGTACTCATCATCAAGTGGAAGTTCATACACAGGAACGGTATACATTACGCCGAGCGGCTCAAGGTACCATTACAGAGCAAGCTGCGCCGGAAAGAACGCAAGAGCTACATCACTTTCATCCGCAAAGGCAAGTGGATATACCCCTTGTAAAAAATGCGCAAGGTGATTACTTACGGATGTTAAGTTTTTATAATGAAAAGGACAGTTTGAGTTCAATGCTTCAAATTGCCCTTTTTTGATTGTAGTTATATGGTGTTTTATGTCGCTTTAGTGAAATTATATTTGTAAATATTTTTTGTAAGATATAATAAGTATATAGTCTTTTCACTAATGTGCACTTAGTTTTATTGTGCAAATAGAATGCAAAGGTGAGTCTGGATGAATAATGTTATAGTGCCTGGTATAGTAGCTATTATATTGTTTATTGCTCTGGTCATATTATACAAAAAGCGAGAGAGAAAGAAAATGGTAAGAGATATTATTCTTGCCTTATTTATTGAAGCAATAGTAACATTAGTATCGAATTTCAATGTGTTATATACTAGCCTAAAAACAGATGTGACATCAAATATTGATGTCACAAGTGCGCCTACAACAGAAGTATTGGCAAGTGCAGATGATGAGTTGCCCACATTTGTACCACGTGTATCTAATCAATTTAATTATACAATTGACTGTCCATCAAATTTTATTACGGAAGGAAGTTATGAGCAGGAAACCGAAGACGATTTTGATCTACGCTCCGCTGATCGTAAAGCAACTTTACGATTTACAGCGCGAATAGTTGGTGACGAGTTGCCATATATATATACGATTGATTACTTTAGAAAAACATATTCGGGAATTGAATTGTATGCAGACAATCAACTTGATGAGGATGGATGGTATGTTGCGTCTACCAAAAGCGCAGACGGATTTTACCACTACAGAAAATGTATTTATTCTGGTGGTATTGTCAGGTTATTTACATTTTCCTTTCCTATTGAACAGGAAGAAAAATATTTGTCTAACTATGACTATGTAAGTCGTATTGAGCAATCATTTAAGAAATTATATTGAGCATATCAAAATTGAAATATCTCAACTACAAAGGACGATGCAGTGAATTGCGTCGTCCTTTAATTATTCTTTAGTTACATTATCTGTCAAATCAATTATCCCAATCCAGTTGTATTTATGCATCATTTCAAGAGTGTCTATCAAAAACAAAAGCTGCATTTTATTAAGCGATTTAATTGCATTAGTTAGCTTATCAACATAAACCAAGCAATCCTCATCGCTGGTTTGAGTATGAGTACCTACCAAATAATCCATACTAACGCCCAATTCATCAGCAATCGACACTAACACGGAAACAGAAGGAGTATTCACATTCCGTTCTATCAGGCCTATATAATTTGAGGATAGATGGAGTTTCTCTGCCAACTGAGCCTGTGTAATATTTCTCTCCTCACGGGCGCGGCGTATTCGTTTGCCTATATATTCTTTATTCATTACATAACACCTCTTCTATAGCTATTATATATTTTAACAATAACCGCTACTGTGTTAAACATAGTATTTAATATAAAACCAAAGTAAATACTATGTATATTATAATTTTATGACAGAAAATGTTGAAAAATAAGATATTATGTAATATATATTAGTTATAGAATTTACGATAACAGTACACATTTAAGCAACAGGGGGGTGTAAGGATGAATATAGTTATCTGTGATGATGATAATCTTTATAGAAACAAACTGGAAAGAATGATATATAGTGTCCTGATTGACAAACAAATAAAAAGTGAGATTATTGTGTCTTCTGCCAATCCGACTGATATAATAGATTATGTTGATAACAGCAGCGTGATCACGCTTTATCTACTAGATATTTATATAGATGAACAATACAGTGGCATAGATTTAGCCAAGCATATACGCCAAACAGATGATACCAGCCCAATTATTTTTATTACAAATTACTCAGATATGTTGTCCACTACATATGAATTTATGCAATTGCTAATGTCTGCAATTTTATTGGATTTAATAAACTCAGAATCTATAATGACAATAGTGTTTTTTCTGTGTGGTTCATTTTTCCCGTTGGTTTTGTTTTTGTCAAGTAGCGTGTTTTTTAAGCAGATGACAAAAAGAATATATTTAAAACAAATGGAAGATAAAAAAATAGATAGCAAAATACAAGATGCAATTGAAAAGGGAGATTCTAATAAGTTTAATATACTGATTGCTGAAAAAGAACTATATACTAAGGAATTGGAAACAAAGGTTGTTGTAAACAGGCAACTTTTAGCTGCGATAATTCCACCCATTATCACAGCAATACTAGGAATAGTTTTTGGCATCGGAATTAATTAAAAATATTTAATACAAAGGAGAATAAAAATGGCAACTATAAGAGACCTTGCAGCTGAGTATAGATTGAGATTACAGCTCAGCCGAGATAAACAAGAAGAAGCAAAACTAATTGCTAAAGAGATTGACAATTTAGTGTATAGT